>JBGTJG010000137.1:0-1560 GCA_041745235.1 Ferruginibacter sp.
CATCTTCCAGGTTGGAAAGCAGATCAAGTTTATATTCATCACCTTTTTCAGTAAAATATTTTATTGCATCTGCTTTAGAGATCTCTTTCCTTTCAAATGAGCTATTCTTCTTTGCCAGCTCTGCCATCTTTTTTTCTAAAACAGTAAGGTCCTCTTCTGTGATCACTTTTCCGCCCAGATCCATATCATAATAAAACCCTGCTTCTACGGCCGGCCCCACCCAGAATTTTACTTCCGGATAAATAGATTGAACAGCCTCAGCCATAAGATGTGCAGTAGAGTGTCGAAAAGTAGCTTTTGCTCCCACATCGTCCCACGTCAGCAATTTTAAGCTTGAGTCTTCATTTAAAGGACGTGATGTATCCCATATTTCACCATTGATCTCTGCTGCCAGTACTTTTCGTGCAAGGCCCTCGCTGATGGATTTTGCCACATCCATAGCGCTGCTGCCTTTCGCATATTCTCTTTCAGAGCCGTCAGGCAAAGTGATCTTAATATTCATTCCTTTAAATTCAATTTATGAGGTGCAAATTTAACGAACTGTTTACTAATAATTTTAGATTAAAAAATGTTGGTTACATCAGAAAAGATATTTTTGCAAAAACAATCCGGTGCGTGTGACGAGATTTTTATTTTTTGCTGTTTTTAGTTTAGCTGCAACATCTTTATTTGCTCAGAATATGAGCGGGCAATGGAAAGGCTTCTTCATTGACAAAAGCATTTCAGATTTATCTTTCGGCGGTGACAGATGCGACTATGTTATCGATCTTGATGTAAAGGGCAGGAACGTAAGCGGATACTCTTACACTTATTTTACAGATGGCGGTAAGAAATATTACACTATTTGCAAGCTGAAAGGGTCAGCGGATCTGAAAAATAAATATATAGAGGTCATCGAGACGGAGCGGACAAAAACAAACGTACCCGATAATATTTCCAACAGCTTTCAAATACACAAATTAAAGTGGCGAAAAGATAAAGGGAATGAAATATTAGAAGGAAGCTGGATGCCCGCCCCCGGACAAACCTCCGGCAGCATGGGATACGGTACTACCAACCTTACAAAAAGAATGCTTTCAGAAATTGCTCTTCTCCCTAAAAATATTCCGCCTAACAGGGTGATGATTTCGCCTCGAAACAGACCTGTTCAGGCACTTACCCAAACCCAAAAAGCACCTGTTACGGTTAAATCTATACCTTTTACCGGTAAAAACCCTGTTGTAAAAAGACCTGCACCTATCGTAAAAGTCATACCAAAATCAATTTTAGAAACTGACCCTATCCCAAAAAAGGATTCCATGGTAAAAGAGCCGATTTCTGCAAATCATAATCTCCCCTCGCCTAAATTATTGCCTTCTTTATTTGAAAAAAGGAACAATACGTTGCAGCAGACCATCGTAACTGAGAGAGCTGTTGTGCATATTGAATTATATGATAACGGAGAAATTGACGGCGACAGTATCTCTCTGTTCTATAATGGCAGCCTGATACTTGCACACAAAAAACTCACTGATCACCCGATCATGCTCGAGCTGCCCGTAGGAAGTGAGGAAGAGAACG
>JBGTJG010000138.1:0-4410 GCA_041745235.1 Ferruginibacter sp.
TCTTCGGCACCCTTTTTTTTGCGTCCTGTAAAAAAGAAACGATTACAAGCGCTGATGCACGCCTCAGCATTTCCACAGATAGCTTAAAGTTTGATACTGTTTTTACAACAATCGGCTCCGTTACACAATCATTCAAGATCAGAAATGATAATGATCAGAAAATTGTTTTGTCTAAAATAAAACTGATGGGCGGTCCTGCCTCCGCGTTTAAAATGAATGTAAACGGTACACCCGCTGCAGAATTGAATAATACAGAGATCTCCGCTAACGATAGTATCTATGTTTTCGTAACCGTGACAGTAGACCCGAATGCCGCCAATCTTCCCTTTATCATATCTGACAGCATACTTATTAATTATAATGGCATTTCACGCTATGTACAATTGGAAGCTTACGGGCAGAATGCGAATTTTATTGAAAGCATTCAGATCATCGGAAATGTAACCTTTACCAATACGCTTCCCTATGTAATTCTGGGTGGCTTGCAAATTATGAATACCGGTTCCCTCACTGTTAATGCCGGGACAAAGATATACTGCCACGCCAATGCGCCTATTCTTGTAGATGGTAAACTTATATGTAACGGCACAAAGGCGCAACCCGTAATTTTTGCCGGTGATCGACTGGATGAACCTTACAAAAATTTCCCCGGAGCATGGCCGGGCATTTATTTCCGTGCGACCAGCTCAGATAATGTTTTGCGATTTACTACTATTAAAAATGCATTTCAGGCAATATCTGTTCAGCAACCTTCTGTAAATACCAACCCTAAGCTTTTCCTGCAACAATGCATTATCGATAATGCCTTTGATGCCGGCATCCTGGGCAGCAACACCACCATCACAGCGGAAAATACCCTCATCAGCAACTGCGGCAGAAATGTTAACCTGGAATACGGTGGCAGTTATTCATTCACACATTGCACCATTGCAGCTTACTCTAATAATTATATACTTCATAAAAAGCCCGCTGTTTCTCTCTCAGATGCAAACGCCATCAACCAGACCGCTTCTCTAAATGCCGTTTTCCGCAATTCTATAATATACGGCGACACAGGTTTTACAGATACTGAAATACAAACCAACAAAACCGGCAGCAATCCTTTTATTGTTAATGTGGATCATTGTTTATACCGGGCTGTTACGGATCCGCTTAATGTGATTTTCAATGTCTCCATAAAGAATATAGATCCCTCGTTTGACAGCATAAATAATTCGACACGTTATTATGATTTCAGACACACTAAAAATGCAAATGCACCGGGAATAGATAAAGGAATACCGACCGCTATACTAAAGGATCTTGATGATAATAACCGTAATGTCGGTTTGCCTGATCTGGGATCTTATGAAAGACAATAATTCTTTACAAATAATTAACCGGCCTGATAATTTCATTCAACATATAAATAAATACTCGATGATAAAATACATTACTGCAGCAATCCTATTTACAGGTTGCGCAGCCAAACAAACCGCTAATAATCCAACCCCACCACCAATGAACACAAGCACTACTGCCACACCATCCGTCCATAATTTTTCTGTAAAAGCATTAGATGGCACCAAAATAAATCTTGCAGATTTTAAAGGAAAAAAAATGTTGATCGTAAACACTGCATCAGAATGTGGATACACGCCGCAGTACAAAGAGCTGCAAACCCTCCATGAAAAATATAAGAACAAGCTTGTTGTTATCGGTTTCCCGGCAAATAATTTCGGCTCGCAAGAGCCCGGCACCAATGCAGATATAAAAGCGTTTTGCCAGAAGAACTACGGTGTCTCTTTTCCCATGGCTGAAAAGATATCTGTAAAAGGAGATGATACAGCGCCGCTTTACCAATGGCTTACTCAAAAATCTCAGAACGGCGTAATGGATGCAGAGGTAAAATGGAATTTCAATAAATTTTTATTGGACGAGAACGGCCGCCTGATTGCAAAATTCGACAGCAAGGTTGCACCGCTCAGTGAAGAGATCACCGGGAAATTGTAACGGTTTCACGCAAAGGCGCCAAGGAATAATATTAAACTTTTTTGTTTCCCTAATCTTTCAGAGATAAAAGGCGCCAAGTAATTCACTTTGCGCCTTTTTCTTTTTTATTCTGCGCCTTTGCGTGAAATGTTTTTCTGCGCCCTTTATCTTTGCCCCAATGCAATTCAAAGAAGTCATAGGGCAACCCGATCTTAAAGAACAGCTTGCACACATGCTGCAGCAAAACCGCCTCAGCCATGCATTGCTGTTTCTCGGAAAGGAAGGCAGCGGTGCTTTACCTATGGCGATTGCATTTGCCCAATACATCGTTTGCGAAAACAACGGGATCAATATCTCAAAAAAAATTGAACCTGTAGAACCATCCTTATTCGGAGAATCGGCAAACGAACAACCCCAAACCAACAACAACCAACCGGTCACTGATTCCTGCGGCACATGTCCCGCCTGCATCAAAGCCGCAAAGCTCATCCATCCCGATATTCATTTTTCTTACCCCACAGTTCCCCAAAAGGCCGGCGACAAACCCGTTAGTACAGATTTCATCACGCAATGGCGGGATTTCATCTGCAAACATCCTTACGGCAATAATTATGATTGGCTCCAGCACATTGGTGCAGAAAATAAACAGGGAAACATTACGGCATACGAGTGCAATGAAATCATCCGCAAGCTCAGCCTCAAAAGTTTTGAGAGTCCGTACAAAATCCTCATCATGTGGATGCCCGAGCTTCTCGGAAAAGAAGGAAATAAATTGCTGAAGCTTATAGAAGAGCCGCCCCCTGATACACTTTTTATCCTTGTAGCAGAAAATGAAGCCCTTATTCTTCAGACCATCCTCTCCCGCACCCAGCTCGTAAAAGTGCCGCGCCTCACCAAGCAGGATATTGAAGAAGCGCTTAATGAACGAGAAACCATTTCCGCCACCAAAGCCCAGCAGATCGCCGGCGGCTGCGAAGGCAATTACCACGAAGCCCTGCAGCAATTGCAACACGCAGATGATGATTGGGAAGTATTGTTGCGCAGTTGGCTCAATACGATCGTAAAAGGTGGGCCCGCCACACAGGTAAAATGGATCGAAGAAATTGCTAAGATCGGCCGGGAAAAACAAAAACAATTCCTCTCCTATTTTACACAATTGTTGCAGCAATCCATACGCCTCAGCGTATCCCTGCATGCCCCCGCGGAAAATGAAGGCATGGCAAATATTGATTTTGCCCTCCGTTTAAACAAGCTGTGCAACCTCTCCCAGCAGGAAGCCATTGCTGAAGAACTCGACAAAGCCGCATATTATATTGAAAGAAATGCCAATGCCAAAATGCTCTTCCACGCCCTCACCATTAGGTTATACCATATTATTAGTAACAATTCAGTAATTTTGATACAATAGGTAAGCCGCGTTAACCGCTTGTTTTTTTGTTGACCGTCTTCGGAGCCCTGATCGGCTGCGGTGGCGACGCTCCATTCAAAAGCGGTTCCCTGATCTGCTTTTCCTGAATAGGTCGGCAATTCATTGCCCACAATACAGGAAAATAATTTATCCGGGGCTTACCGAAATATTATTCACAGAGAGTTCCTACTACGCTCTCCTTCCCCCTCGGGGAAGGGTTTGGTTGGGGCCTTAAATATATATATAATGGCTTGCGGAAGTTGCGGAACAGGTGCACCCGGCGGTTGCCAAAGCAAAGGCAGTTGCAGTACGGGTTCCTGTAACAGAATGAATGTACATGATTGGCTGGCTAATCTCCCCTTTTCAGATCCTGAAAGCAATTGCAGGATTGTTGAAGTAAGCTTCAACAATGGCAGCCGTAAAGATTATTTCAAAAACACCACCCTTCATTATTTTGAAAAAGGCGAAATGATCGCACTGGAAGGTGTGAGCGGTTTTGATGTGGGCATGGTAAACCTTACCGGTGAGCTTGTACGCCTGCAGCTTAAAAAGAATAATATAGACGAGAAAAGCCCTGACATTAAAAAGATCCTTCGCCGTGCTACGGAATCTGATCTCGATAAAATGGTAGAGACGAAAGCACGCGAAGCAGAAGTGCTCATACGCAGCCGCGCCATGGCACGCCAGCTAAAGCTCGATCTTAAAATGGCAGAAGTAGAGATACAGGCCGATGGCCGGAAAGCCACATTCTTTTACATAGCCGATGATCGGGTAGATTTTCGTGAGCTCATAAAATTATATGCAGGCGAGTTTAAAGTAAAAGTAGAAATGCGGCAGATCGGTGCCCGCCAGGAAGCTGGTAAAGTAGGAGGCATCGGTAGTTGTGGTCGTGAATTGTGTTGCAGTACCTGGCTCACCGATTTTAAAAGTGTAAACACAAATGCTGCCCGCTACCAGAACCTCAGCATCAATCAAACAAAATTGAGTGGCCAGTGTGGCCGCCTGAAGTGTTGCCTCAATTATGAGTTGGA
>JBGTJG010000139.1:0-2137 GCA_041745235.1 Ferruginibacter sp.
TAATGGAGATGATATTGCCTGACAGAGTTTTTGGAAGAACAACTTTTTCGAACAACGCTTCAGGATGTGTAACGATTATCTTCCTGTTTCCACCTGCCGCAAGTTTGGTTAATGCTTCTGTTCGAAGCATAACATGACTGCTGTTTAAAAGCCTGAAATTCTTTCTGTTCTTAAATGAGGAAGGAAAATAAAAAAGATCGTAAGCGTTGGTAAGACTTTCTAAAGTATTATGAAAATATGCAGCTTCTTCTGCATCGTTCAAAACGATCAGATGATTGATATCGGCAGTTGAAGGATGTGAAAAAACAGATGAAACTATAAACTGACTGCTGCTGCCCTGAAGATTTTTTAAATGAATTTGCTCCGGTTTGGAATGAGAGAGCCTGTCCGCCAATTGAAAAAGGCGGGGATTGTTATCAAACTTTTCTAATAAATATTTCAGATTCATCCAGACTGCTACTCCATATTCATATCAACGCGCAAAAATACTGTATCTGACATTAAGCCTTCGCTCAATTACAGAATTATTCAAAAGGTTAACGGTAGAAAGAAATTCAATTAATAGAAAGCATCATAATCAATGCGAATATCAACTTTTGTAACAGCGTTTGCAGTTACTTCAATGGGAGCGATATTGTTTTTTGAATCGAATCTGTTTGCATAAAACAGTGCGCCTTTTTTAGTGAAGATGGAATATCTGCCGGCAGGCAAAGAAACTTTGAAAAATCCTTTTTTATCAGATTCAAATTCTTTAACCGGTTTAGTGTTAACGGCTGAGTAGAAAGAACCTTCACCCGTTTTGATCACCTGATTAATGCCTGTTAATTCATAAACATAAACCTTCGCTTTCACACCTTTCGGCGGATTTTGTGGCACATCAGGAGAAGGCATCTGATTACCTGAAATTCTGTACACATGACCTTCTATTCCCTGTTTTACATTCATTTTAGCGGTGCTGCAGCAAAAAGCAGAAACTATAACAACTATAGAAATAAAGGTTCTGACAATCATCATCGACTTAAATAATTCTTATAAAGATATTAGTTGTTCATTAAAACAATTTGCTAAACCATTAAGACGCAAAAAAACGTGTATTTTCAATCCCTTATTTATTTTGATATGATACGTGGATTGAAGATCTCTTTTACCCTGACTTTACTTGTTGTTTTTCCGGTTCTTATAAATGCACAGCTCAGAACGAATGTTGCGGTCCTGAGAAAGACACAAACAGAAGCTGCTGAGAAAGAAAAAAACAATTTTGAAACGGCTCAAAAGCTTGCAAAACAAAAAGGCTGGGCAACAAGAATCAGCTTAATAAATGGTGGCGTTGCAGTGCTTATTGGTGTTGATACTTATGGAGCGCCAATATATGTTGGAACAAATAATAACATCCGCGCAGCGGCAACTATAAGAACAACTTCGTTATGGCCTGGCGGAAGTACAGGATTAAATCTTTCCGGCTCATCTGATAACATGAAGGGAAAGATGGGTGTCTGGGATGGTGGCAGAGTGAGAAACACGCACGTTGAACTTGTAAACAGAGTTACGCAAAAAGATAATCCGGCATCCTTTAGTGATCATTCAACCCATGTATCTGGTACGTTGATCAGTGCCGGAGTAAACCCTCTTGCAAAAGGAATGGCTTTCGGAACCAAAGAACTTATTGCTTATGATTTTTCAAATCATATAAGCGAAATGGCTGCCGAAGCACCGAACTTACTAATATCAAATCATTCATACGGTACACTTGCGGGCTGGAATTTTAATGCTGATCAGAATCGCTGGGATTGGTGGGGTGAAGCGGATGCAACTGAAGATTTTAAGTTTGGATTTTATAATGAAGAAGCTCAGATGTGGGATTCAATTGCTTACAACGCTCCTTTTTATCTGATCGTAAAATCAGTGGGAAACAACAGAAGTTCAACCGGTCCGGCGGTTGGTGGTACATATTGGAGGCGCAATGCACAGAATCAGTTTGTTAGTTCCGGTGCACGTCCTGCAGGTATAAGCAGCAATGATGGTAATGACATAATTCCTACTTATGGCACTGCAAAAAACATTCTTACCGTAGGTGCGGTCAATCCGCTTGCTACCGGTTATAGCAGATCTGAAGATGTAGTTATTTCAGGTTTTACAA
>JBGTJG010000140.1:0-6844 GCA_041745235.1 Ferruginibacter sp.
ATGTAAAAATGGTGCACAACGGTATTGAATATGCCATTATGCAGATGCTCGCAGAAAGTTATCATTTGCTGAAAGTTCAGGGGGGATTATCAAACGCAGAATTGCATGCGGTTTTCACGGCGTGGAATATGGGTCGCCTCCAATCATTTTTAGTAGAAATAACTGCTGCAATTTTTCTGCAAAAAGATGCCGGCAGTGATGATGAAATGCTTATAGATAAAATTGCAGATAAAGCACACCAGAAAGGCACCGGGGCATGGATGAGTCAGGATGCCATGGCGACGGGCTCCCCGATACCCGCTATAGATGCCGCGGTGGCAGCACGGTCCGTTTCTTCCATGAAAAAAGAAAGAGTGGCCGCTTCCAAAATTCTGAAAGGTGCGGAAGAAGGAAAACTTGCAGCAAATAAAGAGGAGTACATTGATGTTGTAGAAGACGCATTGTATGCAGGTTTCATCCTCACATATGCGCAAGGCCTTGCCATGCTGCAGACTTCATCAGACTTTCATAAATATGATACTGATATTTCCACAGTAGCTGCTATCTGGCGGGGAGGGTGTATTATCCGAGCAGCCATGCTGGAAGATATTATGGACACTTATAAAAAAGAACCTGAGATCCGGAATATATTGGCGGGAAAAAAATTCAGCACTGCAATAAATGAATCGCAGGATTCGTTAAGGCAGATCGTACAGGCAGGTGCACAGTTGGGAATTCCGTTGCCTTCCTTTTCTGCCTGCCTTAATTATTTTGATTCTTATCGCAGTGCATGGTTACCGGCAAATCTGATTCAGGCACAACGCGATTTCTTCGGTGCGCATACTTACGAGCGTATTGATAAGGAAGGTGCGTTTCATACACATTGGAATACTAAGGTACAGTAAGAACTTGCCGGTAATTCGGAAAGACGTCTGAATAAAATTTACCCCCGAACCATTTGCGTTGACTCCATAAAATAAAGACGCCTTACCGCCTTATTGGCAAAATAATTAACGCCTTACCGGCAAAAACAAAAAATGGAAAACTTAACAAAAACAAAACCCACCATCATCACAATCTTCGGTGGTTCCGGTGATCTTACATGGCGCAAGCTAATCCCCGCATTGTATAACCTGAATATTGACGAGTGGCTCAATGAAAAGTTCAGTATTATTTGCATTGGCCGGGATGAAATGAAAAATGAAGCATATTTGACACGCTTGAAAACAGGGGTAGATAAATTCTCCCGCCGCGGCAAAACAAAAAAAGCCGAGTGGGATAAATTTGCAAAATACATTACTTACAAAACAGGGGATTTTACAAAAAAAATGATGTATGCTGATCTGAAAAAAGACATTACTTCATTTGATAAAGATGCTTCCTGCACAGCTAATAAGATCTTTTACCTCGCGGTAAATCCGCATTTTTTTGAAACAATAGCCGAAAAGCTGAGTGAATCAGGACTTACAGATAATACTGATTGTACAAGACTCGTAATAGAAAAACCATTCGGCACGGACCTGGAAAGTGCAAAAGCGCTGAACGTTAAGCTCCTCAGCATTTTTAATGAAAAACAACTCTATCGGATAGATCACTATCTGGGCAAAGAAACCGTTCAGAATATACTTGCATTCCGTTTTGCCAATGCAATGTTCGAACCGTTATGGAACAGGAATTATATAGACCATGTACAGATAAGCGTAAATGAAAAAATAGGTGTTGATGATCGGGGCGGATATTACGATCACAGCGGTGCGCTGCGGGATATGGTGCAGAACCATGTATTGCAATTACTTTGCCTTATTGCCATGGAACCACCCGTGGCTTTTAATGCAGACGAAATACGGAGTAAAAAAGCGGATGTGTTGCATGCTGTTCGTAAAATAAAAAGAGAAGATGTGCACGAGTTTGCAAGCCGCGGCCAATACGACGCGGGCTGGCAGGAAGGAAAAAAAGTGAAGGGATATCGCGAGGAAAAAAATGTGGCTCCGCAATCAAATACAGAAACCTTTGCTGCGCTGAAATTATTTGTAGACAACTGGCGATGGAACAATGTGCCCTTTTACATCCGCAGCGGTAAACGGATGCAGGAAACTATTTCCGTAATTACCGTTCAGTTCAAACCCGTACCCCATCAGTCTTTTCCCGAGGAAGCAATTGAAAACTGGCAACCCAACAGGATGATATTAAATATTCAACCTGACATGGGCATCCGCATTCGCTTCCAGGCAAAAAAACCGGGACTGCAAATGCAACTGAACCCTGTTGACATGCTTTTTAATTACAGCGATACTTATACCCATGGCATACCGGAAGGATACGAAACTTTGTTGCTGGATGTAATAGAAGGTGATGCAACATTGTTTATGCGGGCAGATCAGGTAGAAGCAGCATGGGAAGTGATCATGCCTGTACTCAGTACATGGGAAGACAACCCTTCTGTAAATTTTCCGAATTATGCAGCCGGAACAAACGGTCCCGAAACCGCAGAAGCACTCATAGCCCGCGACGGTAAAAACTGGATCGTTCTTCCTTTTAAAGAAAAAGAGAAAAATGCAGAAAGTTGAAAAATTTGAATCTGTTGAATTGCTTATTACAGCAGCGGCTGACCTTATCATTAAGCTAGCTGATGAATCAATAGCTGCCCGCGGAAAATTTACCATTGCTTTATCCGGCGGCAGCACACCGCTTGCTTTGTATGCATTACTTGCTACTCCTTTTTACTCGAATAAAATTGATTGGAAAAATACTTTTGTTTTTTGGGGTGATGAAAGATGTGTTCCTTTTGATGATGCAGAGAACAACAGTTACAACGCAAAGACATTACTGAAAAAAGTTCCCATCCCTCAAGAAAATATTTTTCCGATCCCTGTTGATCTTCCTCCTGTAAAAGCAGCGGTAAAATATGAACAGACCTTAAAAGATTTTTTTGGAAATGAAAAGCCGCAATTCGATCTGATTTTGCTTGGCATAGGGAAAGACGGGCATACAGCATCCCTTTTTCCCAACACAGAGATATTGGAAGAAAAGAATGCTTTGGTAAAAGAGGTATGTGATGCAGGTATTACTCCCCATCGGATCAGCTTTACTGTTCCCCTCATAAATCAGGCAAGAAATAAATTGTTTTTAATAACGGGAAAGGAAAAATCCGAGGTTTTTAATATTGTACTAAACGGAAAATATGAACCGGGAAAATATCCGGCTCAATTTATCAAAGATGCTGTTTGGTTTGTAAATCCCGTCAGCAGTTGAAAGGGATTTTAATATTAAACCGGCGATGGGGCAGCAGCAGCCGTCGGGGTGATTATACAATCTCCAACTCTTAACTTTGCGCCATGTTAGAAATCAGCAACCGGGGCCATGAAATGCCGGCCTCTCCCATACGCAAGCTCGTACCTTATGCAGAAGCTGCAAAAAAAAGAGGCACTAAAGTATATCACCTTAACATAGGGCAGCCGGACATAGAAACGCCCAAGGCTTGTTTAGATGCAGTAAAGAACTGCGATATACACGTGCTGGAATACAGCCACAGTGCGGGCAATGAAAGCTATCGCAAAAAACTGACGGAATATTATGCTAAGAACAATATAGACATCACTGCTAATGATATTATTGTTACTACCGGCGGAAGTGAAGCAATACTTTTTGGTTTTATGGCATGTATGGATGCGGGAGATGAAGTGATCATTCCTGAGCCTTTTTACGCTAATTATAATGGCTTTGCTATACAGGCAGATGTGAAAGTAGTGCCCATAAGCAGCACGATAGATACCGGGTTCTCCCTCCCTCCTATAGAAGATTTTGAAAAAGCAATTACGCCCAAAACAAAAGCGATCGTCGTTTGCAACCCGAATAACCCAACAGGTTATCTCTACAGTGAAGCAGAAATGAATACGCTGAAAGAAATTGTAATAAAACATGATCTCTTTTTATTTGCTGATGAAGCCTATAGGGAGTTTTGTTACACAGGAACACATACCAGTGCAATGCATCTCAAAGGAGCTGAACAAAATGTGGTGCTGATGGATACGATCAGCAAAAGATACAGCGCCTGCGGCGGCCGCATTGGGGCTTTCATTACAAAAAACAAAGAAGTCCTCAATGCTGCAATGAAATTTGCGCAAGCCAGATTGAGCCCGCCTTTTTATGCGCAAGTCTTAGGGGAGGCTGCGGTGGACCTGCCTGATAATTATTTTGAAACCACCAAAGCAGAATACAAACTTCGCCGGGACATTCTCGTGAAAAGATTAAATGAAATGGCGGGCGTATTTTGTCCCAACCCCGGCGGGGCATTTTATGTAATGGCAAAATTACCAATTGATGATTGCGATAAATTCTGCCAATGGCTACTGGAAGATTTTTCTTATAAAGGTGCAACTGTTATGCTTGCTCCGGCCACCGGGTTCTACAGCACAAAGGGCCTGGGCAAAGACGAAGTAAGACTTGCCTACGTATTGAATACAGAAGATATTAATAAGGCAATGGATTGTTTGGAAGATGCGCTGGCACAGTATCCCGGCAAAAAATCAAATTAACTATAACACTTCAGAAGATATTCCGCTCATGCAAATTGTACTGGTTATTTTCAGCATCTTACTGATCATTTCTGTATTTCTTTCCCTCATCAGAAAAGATTTTTGGGTATTCAAGATCATGGAATACCCGCGTCTGCAAAAGCTGGTTTTAATAATGGTAATGATCGGCGGCTGGTTTTTCTTTTGGCCGATAGAAACGCTTTTCCATCAGATCCTTTTCGGCGGGCTGTTGATATCCATGATGTATCTGGTTTATAAGGTATGGCCCTATACAACACTGTCAAAGAAAGAAATGATACGGGTAAAACAGTCCGATGCAGGAAATGAACTGAAGATATTTTCCGCAAACGTTTTTCAGGACAATAAAAAATATGAAGTTCTCCTCAGGCAAATAAGAAAAACCGATCCGGATATAATTTTCTTATTGGAAACAAATTCGGCTTGGGCCGCGGGGGTAAATGAACTGGTCAAAGATTATCCGCACACTTTATTATGCCCCCTGGAAAATACTTATGGCCTGCTTTTCTACAGCAAACTGAAAATGGAAAATGCTGCGGTGAGATTTCTGGTCAAAGATGATATTCCATCCGTTGAGGCCACGATTATTCTCTCATCAGGGAAAAAGATGCAACTGTTTGGGCTTCACCCTGAGCCTCCCGTTCCCGGGGAAAGCCTTCATTCTACTGCCAAGGATAAGGAATTAATGAAAGTGGCGTTAAAAGTAAAAGATTGCCCGCTACCAACCGTGGTATTCGGGGATCTGAATGATGTAGCCTGGAGCCATACCACGGAATTATTCAGGAAAACAAGCGAATTACTGGATCCGCGCCGCGGCAGGGGTTTCTATAGCACATTTTCTGCAAAGCACTGGTATATTCGCTTTCCGCTGGATTATGTTTTTTGTTCTGAAGAATTGGGGCTGGTAGATATGCAACGTATGAAGAAAAATGGCTCTGATCACTTTGCTACACTTACTCATCTGGCCATTAAGCCGGAGCTGGCAAACAAACAGGATGCCCCTAAAGCAAATGCAGAAGAACTGCAGGAAGCCCGTGAAATGGCATCACAACCGGTAAAAAAATAATTTGTTCCTCTTTAAGTTACACATCTCGTAAGTCCTTTTCCTGTTTCCGTAACCACACATTCTCTGTAAAATTGGACTTTTGCCAAAATTTCAGAGAATGCAGAAAAATCTTATTACTTCTATCGTTTTATTGTGTTTAAGTGTAAGCGGTACAGCGCAGAATACTAAGGCTACCTCCCGTAAAATTGATTCTTCAGATGTTCAACATAAATATCTGCCTGATATTACCGTAGTAGGGCGCTACAGCACATCAGATTACCAGCAAATGCCGGAGATAGTGGGAACCAATATTTATGCGGGTAAAAAAAATACGCTTATTGTTGTAGATAAGGTGCAGGGCAACGTGGTTACCAATAACATGCGCCAGGTTCTGGCAAAAGTGCCCGGTATTCATATCTGGGAAAGTGATCCGAGCGGTATTCAGATCGGCATTGCGGCAAGAGGCCTGAGCCCTAACAGGAGCTGGGAGTTCAACATTCGTCAGAATGGTTATGATATTGCCGCGGATCCTTTCGGTTACCCGGAAGCGTATTATAATCCGCAGTTGCAGGCAGTACAAAGGATTGAAGTTGTTCGCGGCCAGGGAGCATTGCAATACGGGCCGCAGTTTGGTGGTCTGGTGAATTATATTTTGCGCAATGGCAGCGAGATCAAAAAGAAAATAGAATTTGAAACACAAAATACCGGTGGCAGCAATGGCCTTTTCAATACATTTAATTCAATTGGCGGAAAGACAAAAAAAGTTAACTACTATACTTTCTTTGATCACCGCACAGGAGATGGCTGGCGCCAAAACAGCCGCTATTATACTGATGCTGCGTTTGGTACCGTTACTTACAATTTTTCGCAAAAGGCTTCCCTTACTGCAGAGGTAATGCATTCAAACATTAAAAGTCAGCAGCCCGGCGGTTTAACAGACAAACAGTTTTTGCAGGATCCTGCGCAAAGTCTCCGCGGCCGTAATTGGTTCAATATAAATTGGACAAACCCTGCGCTGACTTTCAACTATACCATCAATGAAAATACCCGGTGGAACACAAAAGTATTTTCAACGATCGGTGACAGGAACAGTGTAGGTTTTACCAATTCAATTACCGTTAAAGACAGCATAAATCCTGCAACGGGTCAATTCAATCCCAGAGTCCTTAATGTTGATCAGTACAGGAACTACGGCATGGAGAGCCGTATTATTACGGATTACCATTTGGGAAATATAAAAAACACCATTGCGGGCGGAATACGTTTA
>JBGTJG010000141.1:0-6774 GCA_041745235.1 Ferruginibacter sp.
TAAATCAAAGGAAAATGTTTTGAGGTTATTAAAGTTAAAGGTTGCAGGATATGTTATGCCGAGTGTAGCTACCACAATCCTGTCTGTGATCGTACTGCCGCCGGGTATTGCAGTAGACACGCTTATCGGAACGGAAGAAGTGTTTTGAAGCGTGCTGAGCGGCAGGCCGGTAACATTGATTAAACCCTCTGAAGTATTAGCAAATGTAACACTCCCTACCTGTGCAGTGAAAAGCTTTAAAGTTGCTGTGCGGGTACTGTTATCTGAGTTTCCGAAAAACTTTGCTCTTACAGACAATCCCCCGGATGGACCTGCGGTATATACATTAAGCCCTGAGATTGTTTCGGTAAAGCCGGGGCCGGGATTAATTTCACCTGTAGTGAAACCTTCGCCGTTATCATAGGAAGAAGAAAAAACATATGTACCCAAGTCTTTTGCAAATCCCCTGTTCAACCTTGATCTGTAATATGTATCAATGCTGCGCATAAAATAAGGATCAGGTGATGCAGCACCGGGAGAAGGATTGGCAGAATTTAAATAACGCAGATTGCCGCCTGCTGTGTTTACGGTAAGAAAATAAACAGCCGTATCAGTTTCCAGGCTGTACTTATCCGCGAGTTGAAAGGAAGGCTGGCGATATAATGGCTTATCTGCTTTACCATCATTCATCTCACCCATAAATTCTATAAAATCAGATGAGCCAAGCGGAGAACCGGATACAGATGTATACAATCTCACTTGTTGCCCATTGCGCCATAGCTGAAAATGATCGGCATTCGCACCTGAAAGACCTACCCCTGACAATGCAGCCTGAGAAATACGGCTCAGATTATCAGAGCCCATTTTAAATTTATAATAGGTCTTACTGTAATCTATCCAGCTGTTATTCAGCTGCGCACTTGCAGTGAAAGTAAAAAACAATAAAACCGGCAGGAGTAATTTTTTGATCATGACTTTGTATTAATATTATTATTCATCGTCTTTCTTTCCGAAACTGATACGGAGAGATACAACGTGTGTATATAAAGGATTGGACTGGTTAGCGAGATTTGTAAATGCATAATCGAGGTTTATTTTATTGATCTTAAACCCGGCGCCAAGGCTTGGCTGGTATATCCACACTTTCTTTTGATTTGTAGTGTCACCATCTGATAATGCATGCTGAAAATTAGTAACACCACCCCGCACAAAAAACACATCTTTTATGGAAGCTTCCAGCCCCAGGTGAGGATCGGCACTTACCGTACTGCCACTGAGTACAGTATTTCTTTTGCCGTCAAATGTTACATCCACATTAGCTTCTGCCTGCAGTTTAAGGGAATTGCTTATTCTGAAATCATAAGCACCGCCTAAAACCAAACGCGGTGCAGTGAGTTCAGTAGATCTTACGGGGATATCATTTTTGGTAAGATAAAGTGCTTCCTTTTCCCTGTCAGTAAACTTAAAGGTCCATGCATTGAAAGTTGATGTAAGGTCTTTTGCCACAAGGCCAAGGCTCCATTTTTCAGAACGCATCTGTACACCGGCATCCAATCCGAAACCCCACGCAGTAGCAAACTTTCCCACTTTGCGGTAGATCACTTTTGCATTAAGGCCAGCATTAAGCCGCCAGTTATCAGTTTCCTTTATCTGCTGGGATACAGACATAATAAAAGCATAATCTGCAGATGAAAAAGTTTGGATGTTGTTATAGTTAATGCTTCCGTCAGGCTCTACAAGGAATAATGTATTCGGAATATCATCTACGGCAAACCGAAGTAAAGAGAAGCCTATTGTGCGCTTATTATCCTGTATAGGAACTGCAGCAGCAGCATAATCATATTTGGCTATGCCGCTGAAATATTCAGCGTGCATTATCGTTGCTGACGGATTATTTTTAACCTCCGCAAGGCCGGCAGGATTCCAATAACCTGCTGTTGCATCATTTACAGAAGCAACCTGTGCATTACCCATTCCTAAACCTCTTGCCCCTGCGCCGATATTTAAAAATTCATTGGAATATTTTCGAAATTGTGCGTGTGCTCCTTCAGAAAACAACAGAAAAAAAACCGATAAAGCAAAAATGCTTTTTCTCATACTCAGATAGATTATAAAATTAGCTCAGGAAGTTGTCCCTGTATCCCTGTTTATAAGGCTTAGGACTACTAAAAAATTACCTCCAAAAATAAGAAAAAATGCTGATTTATAGTTCTTAAACAATACACAAAAGACTCGCCTTTAGGTTAAATTGTTCCTTCAGGTAATAAGTAATTACGAAAATAATTTAATCAGCACCTTTTATTGTCACGAAAGGTTCATCAAATGGCTCTTTTGCATCGTTACCCTTAATTTTACGCCAAATATCATAAATGAACCCCTTAATAGATGAATTGCTGTGGCGCGGGATGGTGCAGGATATAATGCCCGGTACAGAAGAACAACTCAGTAAAGAAATAACTTCAGGATATATCGGATTTGACCCAACGGCAGATAGCCTGCATATAGGTAGTCTGGTGCCGATATTATTGCTTGTTCATCTGCAGAAAGCAGGTCATAAACCTGTTGCACTGGTGGGAGGGGCTACGGGCATGGTGGGAGACCCCAGCGGAAAAAGTGAAGAAAGGAATATGCTGAGCGAGGAGGTATTGGAGAAAAATGTCACAGGTATCAAAGCACAACTTCAGAGATATTTAAATTTTGACAGCAGCCTCAGTAATGCGGCCGTAATGGTTAACAATTATGATTGGTTCAGAGAGATTTCATTTTTGGATTTTATAAGGGATACGGGAAAGCATATCACCGTAAATTATATGATGGCAAAAGACAGTGTGAAAAAAAGATTTGAGGGGGATGCAGGCATGTCATTCACAGAATTTACTTATCAGCTGGTGCAGGGTTATGATTATTACTATCTCAACAAGCATATGAATTGCAAATTGCAGATGGGCGGCAGCGATCAGTGGGGAAATATTGTCACCGGATCAGAACTCATCCGTCGTAAAGGCGGTGGTGAAGCATTTGCTTTTACCTGTCCTCTTATAAAAAAAGCAGACGGGACTAAGTTCGGAAAATCAGAACAGGGAAATGTGTGGCTGGATCCGGAGAAAACCTCCCCTTATCAGTTTTATCAGTTCTGGCTGAATGCTTCAGATGAAGATGCAGGGAACTGGATAAAGATCTTTACATTTTTATCACAGGTTGAAATTACGCAGATCAATGAAAAGCATCTGATTGATCCCGGGAAGCGCATTTTGCAGAAAGTGCTGGCAGAAAAGCTCACCGTTTTTATTCACGGGGAGGAGGAATTTATCAAGGCTGTAAATACTACAGAAAAATTATTTGCATCACAGCATGCATCTGCAGAAAGCCTTTCCGAAGCAGATCTGAAGGGTATTGAAGGAATTGTAAAAGCTACCGTTGCAAAAAAGGAATTTGAAACCGGAATTGATCTTACAACTTTATTTACTGATGCGGGAATTTTTCCCAGCAAAGGAGAAGCTCGTAAAATGATACAATCCGGCGGGGTAAGCATCAACAGAAAAAAAGTTGATGACCCCAAGTTGATACCGGTGAATTCCATGCTGCTGCATGAAAAGTTCCTACTTATACTGAAAGGGAAAAAAAATTACTACTTGATTGAAGTAGTTTGACGATCATTGTTTTTGATTACAAAAAGGGAGATTTGCTGATTTAACTAACAGCAAGTAATCAGATCCTTTCACAATTAAATCGAATCAGTTATTCTACATCGACCTGCTTGCTTGTAACAGCGCCTTCCCATACTTCAGGAATAAAGATGCGCTCATGAGGCAGATAGCCGTTTCCTTTCTCCAAAAAGTGCACTTTCATATTCTCAATGCTAATGGGGCACCCATCCGGAATATCAGCAATATTGCTGTGGCGTATATCATGGCCGTCCAGAATTACAACAAGTCCGCTTCCTATAGCCTCCATTTTATTACCGTCACTTATCAGCAAGCCGGTATCTTCACCAAGTCCTATACCTATGCAACTTGGATTGGCTGACACTGCCTGTGCGAGTCTGCCGAATCTCCCGCGTTTTTCAAAGTGCGAGTCGAATATCACATCATCCATGAATCCCAGGCCTGTAGTAATTTTTACTTCACCCTTCAGGTGAGCCTTTGCAGCATTACCCTCATATATCATGGTATTGCTCATTGCCATTGCCCCGGCAGATGTCCCGGCTACAACAAATTGCGGTTCTTCATGATAACGGTGTAAGATCGTTTGCAAAAATTGTGTACCTCCGAAAGTACTGGTGAGACGAAGCTGATTACCTCCGCTGAACATGATCGCATCACATTCATTCAGCCTCTTCAGATATTCTTCACTTACAGCATCTGCACGGTTGCGAATGTGCATGAGGCCGATATCCTTACAACCTACTTTACCGAAAGCGTTGAGGTAATTATCACCAACTTCTACAGGAATCATGCTAGCAGTGGTGACCACTTCTATGCGTTTATCATGCCCGCCGATCTCTTCTACGATCCTGCGGAGGATACCAAGTTCAAAAAAATTGAGATTGTTTCTGTGAATGTGCCCTGTTTCAAGATCTGTACCCTTATCCTCTGCCCCGCCGATGGCGAGGAGTTTTCCTTTTGCAAATTGCATGCATGCCTGTTTGTGGTTACAACAAATTTAATCGAATACATCAGACATTAATTTATTGTTATCAACGCAATGTGCATATTTGGCTCAATTTTTAAATTTGAATAGTTAAAAGAAGGCCTTACGAAAATCAGAACGGAAGAAGTCTGTGTTGTATTTTTTATTTTTCCGGGAAAGATTTAATATTAGGCATATCAATAATCTGCACATCAGCCGGTATTTCTATATCAAATAAACTCTGCCATGCGCCCGCCACACGCTGCGGCCCAAATTCAAATTCACGGCTGAAATGTCGCCAGTCTTTCAGGAGAAAAGACTTTATTCCCGGTCGGCATTTTACGCCGGCAGCTTTCTCATCTCCCGGCAGCATGTCTCGGATCTTCCAAAGGTTCACAATACACAATGCATTGCCGGCACTTGGACCTACCGAATTTGTTTTGCCGCAGCATATCACAATATCCCCGCGGTAATTAAATGAACGATACCTCGTTTCTATTGTCTTCTCTCCGAATTTTATCCAATCTGCGTAGGGTCCATGTTCATAATTGTTAAGGATGAGCGCTTTGAAAATCTTTTTCATTATCGCAGCTCGTCAATTAACGAGCCGGCTAGTTTCCTTATTGACGGATACCGGATATCATAGGATTGGGAATTTACTTTTTATTATTTGATGTCGCAATTACACTTTTGCCCCTCCTTATAAATGGTTCTTCTATTAAATAATAACCAAAGAAACTCACTATGACTACAATCGGTGTTAATATCAGTATCAGCGCACAGTAATGTAATGAACTTAACTCTCCGACGCCCTTAAGACCAATTCCGAAATAAAATACTGCAAATAGAATTATACCGTGTAACAGATAGGTGCTGTAAGAGATGTCACTTAATAATTTTAATGTGTTAGAATTGAATAACCCGAACAGTGTTTTCCCCAATGCTATAAGTGTAAAAACTATTGAGAGAAGCAGCACATTTATAACATTCAGGGATGGAAATTGAATAAAAAAGAAAAGACAAATAAGCATAGTTATTCCGGCAGGTATCTGCCCAATCTTCAATAAAAAATTCTTTCTGCGCAGCAAAAAAGGAGCAATACTCCCTCCCAGGAAAGAATATATCCAGACTAATTTGACCGGGTGTATAATTAAAAAAATTATTACAAAAAGAGAACAGGTAACAAGGAAAGAAATCCCAGGTTTTACTTTGAGTACAAGGCATGAAATAAGAGGCAGAGTGAAATAAAATAACCACTCATATGGTAATGACCATACCACACCTGCATTTACAATATGAGTGAGTGGAGTAGCATTAATTTCCGGTGATTTATTCACGGTAAATAACAGCCAATTAAGAATTGATTCCGAAAATTTTAGAAAACTTGTGTTTAAATTCCATTTATTAATACTCAATACGATTATTATGATCGCCGCGAGGGATACATAATACATAGGCATGAGGCGGAACACCCGGGAAAGGAAATAATTTTTCCAGTTGATACTTCTCTCTTCTGAATCAAGCAACTTGCTGATGAATAAAAAAGCTGTGATCATAAAGAATAATGACACAGCCCCCTGACCTAATAAATTATAAAAATTAGAGGGAGGTGCTGTCCATACGCCGGTTTTCAGGTATAGGGGCCAAATCGAGGTATGATGAATAAAAACAGATATTCCCAGACACCCCCGTAACCCGTCAATTGCGCGGTATCGATTTAACACCTGCACTTTATTGTTTAGCCGGAAAACTTTTATCGTAATTACAGCAATTAAAAAAACAATAAATGCGAAAAAAGGATGAAGCTGATACATATTCCTATAATTGTCTTTTCAAAATTTCAGTCTGTTCTTAAAGGGATGAAAATGACAAATTGTTTAGTGCGGAGTTTGTCGAGAGTCAAAAATAATAAAAGGGATATAGAAGCTTTGGTTCCGGTATATTTTTTATAAATTAACTTTAATGTTTCTAACTGCGAAAATGTACGTTCATACCTTTCTTTCTTTAATATTATCATTACTCATAACTGAGGCCTGGGGGCAATGTACAAACAACATTTTGATAAATCCGGGCTTTGAAAGTCCATCCATGGTTAATACCGGAAACAACCTTACGGGAAATTCAACATTTAATTGGTGGACCGTGCCGAATGGTGCTAAGATCAAT
>JBGTJG010000142.1:0-12561 GCA_041745235.1 Ferruginibacter sp.
ATTAAAAAAGAAAATATCGTTTTTTTGCTGTGGGGTAAGTTTGCACAGGACAAGCAGGTGCTGATAGATGAAACAAAACACCATGTACTGAAGGCTGCTCACCCCTCTCCTTTTTCCGCAGATAAAGGTTTTTTCGGTTGCAAACATTTTTCTAAAACAAATGAGCTGCTCATGCAGGATGGTAAACAACCTATCGATTGGAACATAGCCGTTGGCAGCTAGCTGAAGTAATTGTCAGAATACAGTCAACAATACAATACAGGAATTAATAAATAATTAATGAACTTATTTAAAAATATTTTCGGAAGAATTTGGGCACTGTGGGGCATCATCAGCTTTGTCGCCACCTTTCTTATTGCGTTCATTCCTTCCATGATGTCTTACCTTTTTAAAGACGAAAAAAAGGGGCAGGCTTTTTTTGTAAAAACATCACGTGTATGGATGGATGTATGGCTTCTGCTTGTAGGCTGCCGGGTAAAGATTTCAGGAAAAGAATACTTTAAAAAAAAGGAAAATTATATAGTTGTCTTTAATCACAATGCCCTGCTGGATGTGCCCCTTTCTGCACCTTACGTTCCGGGGCCTAATAAAACAATTGCCAAATCATCTTTTGTAAAAGTTCCACTCTTCGGCATGTTTTACAAAAGAGGAGCTGTGTTGGTAAACCGAAAGGACGAAGACAGCCGGGTAAAAAGTTTTGAAGCCATGAAAGCCGTGCTGCGCAAAGGCATGCACATGTGCATATACCCCGAGGGCACACGTAACCGAACAGACAAGCCCCTGAAAGAATTTTATGACGGTGCATTCAAACTTTCTGCAGACACCGGAAAAGAAATTATCCCCTGCGTTATTTTCGGCACCAAACAGGCAATGCCAATTGAAAAGTTTTTTTACCTGATGCCGCAAAAATTGAGGATGGATTTTCTTAAGCCTGTGTCTCCTGCAGCAACTGATGTGAAAACGTTAAAGGCAATGGTGTTTGAGATGATGCAGTCAAAGTATACGGAACAAAATATCAAAAATCTGTAAAGGATCTCGTGCGGTTTATTTTAAGATCCCGGAGAATAGAAGATTTCGGGCTTATGTTAATGCTGAAGAAACGATACCTTCCTACCGGGGATACATTTATTCCCATTTGCCAGCAATGCAGGTCGCGGGAAAGGTAGCCACTGAGCACACCCAGTTGTTTTGTCTTTATATCAAAAGATCCGTTCATGCCTATCTTCCATCTTTCGGTCAGATTTGCTGAGCTGTTGAAGTTTACACCCTGTGTAAATGTGGTTATAAACTTGGATAAATTAAAATCAAAATTGCGATTGAAAAGCAATGAGTAAGAAAGGTCTACATTCCATGGTATGGAAAAATCTACAAATTCTGCAGGATTGTTCTGTATATAGTTCGCTTCCCGCTGGTACTCATCCATAGACACCCCGCCGGGTGGCACACCCGGATTTATACCCGGAGGTGGCGGTGATTTTTTAGACTTATCCCCGCCTTTAAAACTGCTCTGTAAAAAGATACCGCCATTTAAAAGATTTCCTAAAGATATCGGCTTGTTACCCCAAACCAGTTTATTAACCCTTACTCCCAGGTCGTTTGTTTGGTAAGGATCGAAACTCGCATTCGCAGTGATATTTACTTTGTCTGAAATATTGCTTCTTGCAGACACTGAAAGATTCTGAAACTGAAACGAATCCGCTAAAAAATTATATCCGCCTGCCAAACTAAGGCCATCCAGAATACTTACTTTTTTATCTGCCGCAGCACTTGTGTCTTTTTTATTGCGCACCTTCATGGTGATATTGTTATCCAGATTAAAGGATAACCCACCGAAACGCTGATTGCTGTAAGCCCCGTAAATGCTTCCTTCATAATAGGATGCTTGCTGTACCGAACCGAATGAGTTAGTAACAGTATTATAATAATTTCCTGCATTAAAATTTGGGGAATAATTCAGTGCAATGCTGGGCCTTATTTCATGCCGGACTGCTTTTACACGGCTGTTTTTTCCAAATGCAAACAACCCGAATATCCTTGTCGCTGCCCCCAGGCCAAAAGACATCTGACGTGCGGTGTAAAACCCATCCTTTACAGAAACGGTATCTATCTTGCCGAGTGCGGGATTAAACTGTCGCTCCAATCTTCTCTGGTACCATCTTTCCTGGTAAGATACAGAAGGTGATATCTGTATATTTCCTACGGGTGGTAAAGAAAGTGTTATAGGAATGCTGTGCTGTGCGCCGTATTGCAGGTTTTCTGTTATCTGTGAGCCGATCTTACCTGCTGTGTCATAAAATGAAGTAAGGCTTCTGGCATTACCATTGTAGCCCAATCCTATGTTTTCAAACCACTTATAATCCCCTACCGGTTCTTTGCGGCGGAAAGGATATTGGGTATTCACATTAAAAGCAACATCCGGCAGGTTCAGATTTATAAGACCCTGATTGGTATTCTGATTATGATTAGCACTTACTGAAAGATTGTACGGCCTGTTCTTCCAAACCTTTGCATAAGTGATGGAAGAATTGAGCTGATTGGAAAAATTAAGCGCCGGGCTGTTGGGCACCTGGGAGTTGTACTTGCTGCTGCCCGCATTTACATTTGCAGAAAAATTAACGCCCGGCCTGGCTTTGGTATCCGCATTATGGCTCCACTGAATATTTATAGTACGGGTACCCGGCTGTTCAAGCTGTTTAATTTTTTGAAAGGAAAGACCCACATTACCCTGGTACCGGTACCGCTTGTAATACCGTGGATTCGTATTGAGCGTGTAGCTACCGTACGAGTATAATGTACCGCGTGTTATAAGGTCTACATTAGGACTGAATATTTTATAGTACCCGAGATTTTCAAGAGAAATTCCCAATTGATCATTAGCAGCATAACTTGGCGGAAGCAAGCCGGAATGACGTCCCTGCGTGAGCGGGAAGATCCCGAACGGTAAGGCTATCGGTAAAGGAACTCCCTCAAATTCCGGATGCACCGGGCCGGTGTAAGCCCATTTCTTTGTTACAAATTTTGCTCTTTTTGCGATGAATGCAAAGTGCGGCGTATCCAGGTTGCAGGTAGTGAACCGACTTCCCAATGCATAAAATGTTGTACTGTCAGATTTCTTTATTTTTTCACCGTACACAAACATTTCCCCCTGCTTTGTATACGTTCCTTTCGTGAGGCCGCGGCCGGTCGTCATATCAAATCGTATGGTATCACTCACAGATTGAAAATCTTTTTGCGCAAAATAGGGATAGGAAATAACCTTCCCGGTACTGTCCTTTTTAATAAAAGCGCTCACCAGGTTTGTCTTCTGATCGAATTGGATCTGCGGGGCAGAGAGTGTATTGTCCTCATATTTCACTGATGACACTTTACCGTAGAGATACATTTTTTGCGCAGGAACATCTATCACCATAGAATCATCTGCATGGTATACGACAGGTGAGGTTAAAGATTCTTTAGAAACTTTAAAGTCGAAAGTATCAGAGAATGCTACCTGCGATGTATCTGCAGGTGCCTCTTTTTGCTGCGTGATGGAGGGAGTGCGAAGGGTATCGGATCTCTTTTTTAAAAAAGAAAGTGAATCCCTGCTACGGATTACCGGTGGTGGTGTATCGGAGAGCGGAGCGGAATGAACAAAAGAAAAAACATTACCGGAAAATCCTTCAGAATGATAAGTTAATAATATGAACAGCGGCAGGCACGACCAAGTCAAAATATATTTTGCCTTACCTTTGTTTCTATAGTTCATAAATGGGAAAGCGCAAAAATAGCTATTAAAAATTTACGGCTCTTTCTTTCAAATAATTATAACAAATCTGTTAAACGATATAGGATACATGCTGAGAAAAGGATCAATGTTATTCGCAGGCCTGTTGTTATTAGGCTCTTTTACAAATGAATGTGCTGCACAGGCGAAGAAATTAAAAACCATTATTGTAGATGCCGGGCATGGCGGTGATGACCCCGGTGCCACAGGGCAATATGAGAATTCATTACGCTCCAAAGAGAAGGATATCACACTCGCTATTTCCAAAAAATTAGTTGCAGAGCTGAAGAAACAATTACCTGATGTAAAAGTTGTTCCAACAAGAACAACTGATGTATTTGATGATCCGCGTGAGAAAGCAAGGATAGCAAACGATAATAAAGGAGATCTTTTTCTTTGCATTCATGCTGATTCCGGCCCATTGAAGACCGGCAGAAGGCAAATAGGTACAAGGTCTGTAACACGCTACAAAATTTCATACACAGGAAAAGGGAAAAAAAGGAGAAAGGTTTCTACACCATACCAGGTGGATGAGCCCATTTTTGAATATTTCAAGATGCCCCTTACCATAAGCGGCACAAGTGTGTACATATTCGCTGCGCAAAAAACGAGTGATAAGCTTAAGGCTATCATGAAAGATGCCGAGGACATTGAAATAGAGACGGGTGCGGCAGACAGTTCCTTTAATAACTTTAATTTTAATTCACCTGAAGGAAGGCAGTTGGCGCAGATATATGCAAAACTTTACCAGGAGAAAAGTGACCGTATAGCTACACTGGTAAATGACGAAATTGAAGCAACCGGAAGACGTGCATTAGGTGTGAACCAGAGGCAAAAAGGAATTTGGGTATTGTCAGCTACCAAGATGCCGGCGATCCTTATTGAAACAGGATATATCAATACTCCTGAAGATGAGCGATATTTGAACAGTGATGCAGGTCAACAGGAACTGGCAGAAGCTATTACCAAAGCTGTGATAAGATATAAAATGCAGCTTGAAAGCACAAAACCAAGCAGTTAATAATACAAAAGTTGATCATATTTAGGTTTTGGCTGATTAATTGGTAAGCATACGGATAACAGGAACAATATTTCCAAAAAACAATAACAGGTGAAAATTTCTAATGAGACCAAAGTAGGTGCAATAGCTGTTGTAGCAGTTGCGATTTTAATATTAGGTTTTAATTTCCTTAAAGGAAAGAAATTATGGAGTGATGATACCATGATTACCGGCAAATACGGCAACGTAATGGGCCTGCAAAATTCCAATCCGATCATAATAAACGGCCTGCAGGTAGGTACGGTTTATAAGATCACTACGGATAAAAATATGCGCCAGATAATGGTGGATATGAACATCACCAAGGATATAAACATTCCGAAGAATTCTATCGCTATCATTAAAGGGAATCCTATAGGCAGCACAAGTATAGAGATAAAGCTGGGTGATGCATCTGCTCACCTGAATGATAAAGACACGATCTATACAGAAACAAGTTCCGGGGTATTTGATGATGTGCTTAAAAAAGTGGATCCTGTACTTTATGAAGTGAGAAAAGCAGTAACATCAATTGACACCCTGATAGGTAAATTCAATAATATCCTGGATCCAACTGCTCAGGGAAATGTAGCGTCCAGCCTGGCGAACCTTAATCGGGTTACAGCTATGATGGTCTACTCTACTGCTTCATTGAATACTTTACTCAATACGCAGACCGGCGCACTGGCAAAATCCCTTAATAACGTAAGCGCCATTACCTCCAATTTTGCAACTAACAACGGTAAGATAAACAGTGTAATGTCTAACCTGGACAGGACAACACAAAAATTTGCCGAGCTTGATTTTAAAAGAACACTGGATACTTTGGACAGGACTGTAAGAGAAATGCGCAGTATGGTAGCCAAGTTCAACAACAACAACGGCACATTGGGTAAACTTATTAATGATCCTACATTATATCAGAACCTTGCCTCTACAGGCAACAAATTAAACCTCCTGCTGGATGATATCCGCGTGAACCCGAAACGCTACGTGAATATCTCTGTATTCGGTAAAAAACAGAATAACAGCCCCCTGGTTGTTCCTTTACCGGATACGCTGAACAGTCCTTACTATATACAAATGGTTAAATAATTTTGTGACCGCATTTGTATTTTATTGTTCAATTTGCAGTTAAATAACGTCGGTGATAAAATTGCGATTCTTCTTTTTCCTTTTCGTCATAATACTTACGACCCCATTGTTTGCCCAGATACCGACGGGCTCAGATGATCAGATCGAAATCCTTAACGGTAACAGCATTCGCTTTATTACTTTAGATGATTCTACAAGTCTCAGAACCCTCGCAGGCAACGCAAGAGTACGCCAGGGCGGAACTATCCTCTCCGGGGACAGCATTATTATTAACTCCCGTACACAAATTGCAGAGGTATTCGGCGATGTACATATCAATGATGCAGACACCGTAAATACCTATGCACAATATCTTCGTTACCTCGGCAAAGAAAGAATTGCATTTTTAAAAAGAAGTGTAAAACTCACAGACGGTAAAGGCACATTGCTCACCGATGACTTGGTATACGACCTCAATTCCGGCGTTGCTACTTACAAAGGCGGTGGCAGAGTCATTAACGGAACCTCTGTTTTAACCAGTTCAGATGCCGTGTATTATTCCAACACAAAAGATGTTTATTTTAAAAAATATGTTAGGCTTACTGATCCTAAATACGATATAACAGCAGACAGTCTTTTATACAATACAACATACAAAATTGCAACACTCATCTCCCCTACCATTGTAAAAACAAAAGACGGCAAGGTCATTCGCTCAAGAAACGGTACTTATAATTTACAGTCAGGCGAAGCTAATTTTTACGAAAGAACAATTATCAGCGACAGCACATCTTCTGCCGCAGCAGAGAAGATGTTTTTTGATGAGAAAACAGGTATTGCTGTTTTGGAAAACAACGCCAAATATGTAGACAGCGCCAATCACATCATCGCTATCGGCAATCGCATAGAAACGAACCGAAAAGAAAATTCATTTCTGGCTACTCAAAAGCCGGTCGTTATTATTGTAAAGGATAAGGACAGTACTTACATAGCAGCTGACACATTATTTTCCGGCCTCAGAAAATATGATCCGGAAACGAAGCGCTCCTACACAGAAGTGGATACTGTAAACAATAAACAGGTTTACACAAAGACACCAAACGACAGCATTCGCTATGTACTCGGCTACCACAACGTCCGCATCTTTAATGATTCTGCGCAGGCAGTATCAGACAGCATGTATTACTCCACGGAAGATTCTGTTTTTCGCCTGTTTCGAAATCCCGTATTCTGGAAAGAACAGAACCAGGTAAAAGGTGATACAATGTACCTCTACACGGAGAACCAAAAACCGAAAAGGCTTTATGTATTCAACAACAGCATTGTGATCAGCAAAATAAACCCGGCATTGTACAACCAGGGCGGGGGGCGTACACTCAATGCCTATTTCCGGGACGGGCAAATTGATTATACCCGCATCAAAGGATCACCTGCCGAAACGATTTTTTACCCGCAGGATAAGGATGATGCATTTATAGGAATGAACAGGAGCAGCGGCGATGCGGTAGATGTATATTTTGTAAAGCAGGAAGTACAGAAAATAAAATTTGTAAAGGATGTAGACGGCACCATGTATCCGATAAAACAAATTCCTGCAGACAAACGGCATATCAAAAATTTCAAATGGGAAGACAACAGAAGGCCGAAAAATAAGCTGGAGTTGTTTGAATAATCTGCTCAATATGCAAAAAAATAGCTGCCCGAAGGCAGCTTTTTTTTATTCGCAGAAGAAATTATTTTATTCTCAGAACCGGGTGGAGCCTGTACTCTCCGGAGCTTGTTTGCCTTACAGATAATGCAGCATCAAAATCTACAATGATCGTATTCAGATCAGCATTGAGGTTTTTACTGAATTTAATTTTAAGGCCGGACTCCGCACCGCTCGGGATTATCAGCGGATAGCTTACACCGTTTTCTTTAACCGTATTATCAGGGCCGAGTATCAAACGGATCTCCTTAACCTGCCTCTCAGGTACTGTGCCGTTTGCAAGTAAAGTATCTACGCCGTTCTGCAAAGCAAGCAAATTATAAACACCGGGTACAGTTGCAAAATCAACCCAGTTTTTCGTTGAATCATTCGGATCATCACGGAATTTTACACGTACTGACTGTATGTCTACATTTACTTCCTGGAAAGCTGCAGGAGCATCAGTAAGCCTGATCTGCACGCGGGCACTTTCACTGTCATTGTCTTTTTTGCAAGACTCAAATCCTAATACTGAAGCAGCAAGAATAAAAAGGGGAATAAGGGATTTTTTCATAGCGGAGCAATTTTTACGGCTTTTTGAAAATAACATGCCGGAGGGCAAAATGTGAAAAAAATTAACAGGACTGATTTTACACGACATACCATTTACGCTCTTTGTCTTTGGCATAGACCAATCCATTGCTCATTTCAAAATGCTCGGCTGCATCTTCAGGATTGATGAACATTTTCTTAACGTTTACGCGGATACCGTTATTCTGCCCGGAGAGGTAAGCAATGAGTGCTTCTGTTGAAGGCCCCACCTCATGCAACCATTGTTCTTCACTTTCTCTTACAAATGCACTGCTCATAAAAAGTCTTTCAGAGGAATGAATAAAAACTGTTCCGGAATTCCCATAATTTATCTAACCATAATCAGTCAACAAATTCATACACAACGAGTCGATTAATAGTCTACCTTGTATGTTCTCATTGCCCTGAGATAAATTGGATGCGAAACTGCCCTCCAATAAACCGGCTATGGAAAATATAATGAGCTCTACAGAATTATTACCCGGTACAGATCCGGTTCCAACCCTTAAAAATATTTTGCTTGCAGATGATGACCCTGATGACTGTGACCTTTTCAGAATAGCAATAAGGGAACTTAAAATAGAAGCAACCCTCACAACAGTTTATGATGGGGTGCAACTTATGAATCTCCTCAAAGAATACGGCACATTACCGTGCGTGCTCTTTTTGGATCAGAATATGCCAAAAAAGAATGGTACGGCTTGCCTCAAAGAAATAAAGTCTGACGAAAAGCTGAGCAAGTTGCCTGTATATATCCTGTCTACATCATCTGATAAGGATACCATAAAAAAACTATACCTGGGAGGTGCAAGACATTATATAAAAAAGCCAAATGGTTTTTCAGATCTGAAGAAATTGGTGTTGCATGCCCTCAAATTAACCGTTCAGGATCAGGATTGTACCGGTGGAATAAAAGAATTGCAATCAGAGGAAAATTTTGTTTTATCAAACACTGTGTCATGAGCGAAACCACAATTGAAAAGACGCAGGAGGAACCGCTTATAAAATCCACTAATCAGTTTCCCGTAGTTGGTGTGGGCGCATCAGCCGGGGGCCTGGAAGCTTTTAAGCGTTTCATCAAAGCCATAACACCGGATTCAGGTATGGCATATGTGCTGGTTCAGCATCTTGATCCTAATCATGAAAGCGTGCTTACTGAGTTGCTTCAAAAGGTAACGGGCATACCCGTTTCAGAAATAACAGATGAAATAAAAGTAGAACCGGATCATATTTACATTATCCCAAGCAATAAAATGCTTGTGGCCAATGACGGGGTGCTTCAACTGAGCCCACGCCCGGAAAAAAGTAAAACAGAACGCAATCTCCCGATTGACCTTTTTTTAAAATCCCTTGCTGCCGTGCACCAGGAGCATGCTATCGGTGTAGTACTCTCAGGCACCGGTTCAGACGGTACGCAGGGTTTAAAGGCAATCAAAGACAACGGCGGCATTACATTCGCCCAGGATGAACAATCTGCCGGCTATGACGGTATGCCCAGGAGTGCTGCTCTTGCCGGTGTAGTAGATTTCGTAATGCTCCCGGAAGAAATTGCACAAAAGCTTTTGGAAATAAAAAACAAAGCTGTGCTCAGCGATGCGCAATTAGAAAAAGTACCGAAAGCAGATGAGGAAATATATCGAAATATCCTTTCCCTGCTACGCCTAAGGAAAGGCACGGATTTCACGCATTATAAACAAACAACCGTGCGTCGGCGAATCCTGCGCCGCATGGCACTTTGTAAAATTGAATCACTTGCAGAATTTCTCCGGTTTCTGCATTTTAATAAAAGTGAACAGGATCTCATGTACAGCGATCTGCTTATTCCTGTTACAGAATTTTTCAGGGATTCAAACGTATTTGATAATCTTTGTAAATCTGTATTCCCGGATATTCTTAGAAATAAGCCCCCTAATGAACCCGTACGCATCTGGGTTGCGGGCTGCAGTACCGGCCAGGAGGCTTACTCTATGGCTATCTGCCTGTTGGAATACCTGGGTGAGCGCAGGGAAAAAGCGCAGATCTTTGCTACAGACATCAGCGAATCATCTATTGCCTATGCACGCCGCGGTATTTATTCTTCATCCGAAGCAGCAGGGATTTCTGATGAGCGCCTGGAAAAATATTTTATAAAAAGGGCCGGCGGTTTTCGGATAAATAAAAACGTTCGCGATCTGTGTGTTTTTGCGGTACATAATTTTTTAAATGATCCCCCTTTTGGCCATGTAGATTTTATCAGCTGTCGCAATGTAATGATCTACATGGAACCTTATCTGCAGAAAAAAGCGCTCACAACTTTTCATTATGCTTTAAACCGCACCGGATTTTTGATGCTGGGAAAATCAGAAACAAAGAACAGCCTCCCCGCCCTTTTCGATATTGCCCAGAAACATGATAAAATATTCACAAGGAAAGATGTAGCTGCCAGATCTATGCATATTGCAACCCCGGGGAGTGAACAAAGATTTACAGAAAGAAACAAAACTGTTGCAAGCGAAAAATTGCAAACCGATTTTCAAAAGAACGCGGATGATCTGTTACTTAACCGCTACACGCCTGCCAGTGTGGTTATCAATGATGCCTTGGATATTGTACACTTCCGGGGTAACACAGGTATATACCTGGAGCAGGCTCCGGGCAAGCCCAGTCACAACCTTATTAAAATGGCCAAGAGTGGCCTTGGGTTTGAACTCCGCAATCTTATTCAGAAAGTAAAAAAGACCGGCACTGCAACGATCAAAGAAAATATACCGACTCAGGTTGCCGGTATGCAGGTTAAAATAACCATTGAGGCCGTGGCCTTAACTGATCTCGTAGAACCTTTTTATCTTATCCTTTTCCGGGAAACGCCGGTATCATTACCGCCCGATCTTTCAAACGGAGCTGAGGCATACAAACAACCGGACGAAAGAAACCTCTATATACAGCAGCTGGAAAAAGAACTGCAGCAGGCACGGGAAGATATGAGGAGCATTACTGAGGATCAGGAATCTGCAAATGAAGAATTACAAAGTGCAAATGAGGAACTGTTGAGCAGCAGTGAAGAATTGCAAAGCCTCAATGAAGAATTGGAGTCCGGCAAAGAAGAGTTGCAGAGTACAAATGAAGAACTTACTATTCTGAACCAGGAATTAATAAGCCTTAACGGCCAGTTGTCTGAAGCACAGCACTATGCGGAATCTATTGTAGCTACTGTACGTACACCGCTTCTTGTGCTGGACAGGTATCTCCGCATCCGCTCCGCTAATGAGTCCTTTTACAAAACTTTTCAGGTCAAAGAGAATGATACCATTGGAAAAATGATCTTCGAAATTGGGAACGGGCAGTGGAGCAGCACAGTTATAAGGAATCTGCTGGAAGGTGTAATTGATCAGAATCGAAACTTTGACGATCATGAAATAATGCACACGTTTCCGGAGATCGGGGAACGGATAATGATACTGAACGGGCGGAAAGTTATTGGTGAAACGACAGACGAAAAACTTATACTCCTTTCAATTGATGATATTACCGACTTATCACTTGCGCTTAAAATCAGAGAAGCACAGGAAAAGATGGTGCAAAATCTTTTATTAACTGCCCCGGCATTTATCTGTACCCTTGTCGGCCCTAAACACGTTTACGAGTTAGTTAATGAAAGATATCAGACTCTTTTCGGAAGAAGGCAAATAAAAGGGAAGCCTATTCTTGTGGCATTGCCTGAGTTAGTGGGGCAAGGTTTCGATACGCTGCTTGATGAAGTCTATAAATCAGGAAAACCCTACGTAGGTATTGAAATACCGATCATGCTGGCTCGTGATGTTGAAATGGAACCCGAAGAAAGGTTTTTCAATTTCAGTTACCAGCCGATGTTCAACGAGAACGGGAAAATATTTGCCATTTTGGTTTTTGGCTATGAGGTAACTGAAGAAGTAAAGGCAAAAAATGAGAACCTGAAAAGTGAACAATACCGCACTCTGGAGATGGAAGATATGGTCATACAGCGTACAGCCGAGTTGAAGAAAGCAAATGAAGATCTGCTTGAAAAAAACGAGATGATATTACAGGTGAATAAAGAACTTGAATCTTTTACATATATCACCAGTCATGACCTGCAGGAGCCCCTGCGTAAAATACAGGCGTTTGGCGGTTTAATATTGGATACAGAACACGGGGGCCTTTCAGAGAACGGTAAAAGTTATTTTGAAAGGATGACCAAGGCTGCATCCCGCATGCAAAAACTAATAGAAGGGTTATTAGAATACTCGCATTTAGATGCGGATGAAAGGCAACCCAAAAAGACAGATATAAAAAAATTAATTGAAGAAGTGGTTGCTGATTTTGAAGATGCTGTTGCTGAAAAGAAAGCAATTATTGAAACTGATATTACATGCGATGCTGATATTAACGAATTTCATTTTAGGCAGGTGA
>JBGTJG010000143.1:0-2431 GCA_041745235.1 Ferruginibacter sp.
ACTCCCCGGTACTAAGGTGAAATTGTTTTTCTGTATCCATATATCAAAATAGTTAGTTCCTAATCTGCCGAATATCTTAAAATTAAGGTTAGTGATATTCGTGAATACAAGTGTTGCAGGATTAGCGAAGTCATTAAAGACTCCGTTGAGCTTACAGTTGAAAATGGCGGGAGCTATTGTTGCGTATACAGTAACATTGGCAGAACAGGTATTGCCGCCGCCTGTAACATTATAAGAATTAGTTCCGGTAGCCAAAGGTGTACCCACGCCTTGCAGATCTACAGTTTGAAGTCCTGAGACAGTGAAAGTACCCGTTTTGCTGAAAGAGATCCCATTCACGGTATTTGTAGAAATGGAATAGCTTCCCGGAGCGGTAACGTTCACTTGAACGGATAATTTATTAGAAGATGTAAGTACGATGCCTGTAGCATAGTTACCGTATGCAATAGCCCCGGTACATAATCCGGGTGCGCCGCCTAAGGTAAATGCAGCATTTGAAGCGCCGGATACAACAGTAACTGAAAAACTGCACGTTGAATTACCCGCTGTAATTAAAAAATTATTTACTCCTGCTGTTAGCGGTGTGCCGCTTCCTGTTAAAATTACAGTTTGTACGCCTGCGGAACTGAATATCCCGGTGCGGGTGAATGATATGCCGTTAACTGTATTGGTTGTAATTGTATAAGTTCCCGGGTTTGTAACATTCACCTGGAGTGATATCGTATTAGAAACATTGAGAGGCGTACCGGCGGAATATGTCCCCATTGACTGCGTGCCCGTACATGCATTCGGAGAACCACCCAGCGTAAATACGGCATTTGGGGCAGAAGGTACTGCGGTAACTGAAAAGCTGCAGGTAGCATTAGGATTTTGGATATTGTAATTATTTATTCCTGCAACCAAAGGTGTTCCGCTTCCTGACAAAAGGATTGTCTGTGCCCCTGTAGATGTAAAAATTGCTGTGTTGCTGAAAGAAATTCCGTTTACCGTATTTGTTGTGATTGTATAATTGCCGGCAGTTGTAACATTAGCCTGCAGCGTCAATGTATTGGAAGCATTTAGAGGAACCCCCACCATATAAGTTCCGGTAATAATTGCGCCGGTACATGCACCCTGTGCACTGCCTAAAGTAAATACTGCAGTTGTAGCCGGGCTGCTCCCGGGATTTGTGACAAATACGTTTGCCTCACATACAGAAGAGTCAAAACGAATCGTAAATATATCTATTGACGGTATAGACGGCTTACCGCTTCCTGTTAAGCGTATCGTTTGTAGCCCGGATGTGGCGGCACCCGCTCCTCTGAATGAATATCCGTTTATTGTATCCGTTTTTATTTCATAAGCACCCGCAGTCGTGAAATTTATCTGAACATCCAGATAATTATTTGCTGTAAGTGTTGTATTTGCATAAAATGCGCCGCCTGTTATGATGGGCGAGCAATCTCCGGAGGCTTCTTTAGACAAGCTTCCTTTTGCTGCTTCATTTACAAGGGATACATCTTTTTGGCAGCCTGATAAAATGAGACAGATAATAAAAGCCCAAAGGCCGGTTAAGCAGGTTTTCATGAAGAGTATTTCAGGGTGAGGATAAGCTGATTTTGGTACAATAAAAATACATAATTTATTTAAATTGTGCAGAAACTTATTTTTTATATGCCGCACAGATACGCCACGCACAATGGCTGAGCCGATATCTGCGCTGGGAGGGGTTCTTGATTTACTCTACGGACAGATAGATAGGAGAAGTATATCAGGTCTGTATTTTTTTAGTTTCGTTTATACATATCGTTATCAATTACAAAGGTAACCGGCTGTCTTCTGTAAGCTTTCACCGTCCTCCCGTTTTGCATTGCCGGAGTCCAAATGTTTGCTTGTTTGATGAGTCTGATCACTTCCTGCTCCATACCATAGCCAATTTTCGTCTCAGCCACGATGTCGGACACCCTTCCGTCCTGATTTACAATAAAGCGAACAATTGGTGTATAATTGCCTGTGGGAATATTGTGCTTTAAAATATCGGGTACCTGTAAATTCTTCCGTAAAAAATCTGCCCATGCTGCCTGGCCGCCGGGATATTCTGCTTCTACTTCTGCTCTTGTAAAAACCATATCCTCCCCGGGGTCGAAGGGTATGATCTTTCCGGTCGTGTCATACGATAAAAATACCGTTGGTATTCCTAATCCGTTGGTGATGCTAAATGATTGTAACCTTCCGTCAGTATAATATCGATATTTACGGATACTCAGTTTTTGGCCCATATTAAACTCAATGGAATCTGTGATCAGGCCTGACGTATCGCGGTTTACCCAGAGGCCATGTTCGGCACTGTTTATATAATTTCCCCTTTGTTCAATCCGGCCGTTTTTATGAAAGGTCTGAAACTCCCCCTCCAGCCTCCTCAGTGATGAATCAGTAAAATGTGCAGACATAA
>JBGTJG010000144.1:0-48738 GCA_041745235.1 Ferruginibacter sp.
TCGCTGAAAGCAGTAGTAAAAGCTGTTATAACTAAGACCTGCTGTTAGCTCAAACCGCATGGGTAATTCAATTCCGGCCTGAGTAAATATATTGGCCTGATGCACATCAATCTTATCATGATACTGAAGTGTATCTCTCACCCCCAAACGGTTTCCGTAAGTGGAAGTATTTATAAAGCTGTACTGGTATTCCCCGCCGAATGCCGCTGAATATTTTCCGGAGCTGAAATCAAACACACTTCGCCCGCCGGCGCCTGTTTCCTTTTTTTGTTCATAATTTCTGATAGTTGGATTTTTAAACTTTACTAAAGACAAATACCCACCGGTAATATTTTTCCATTTGCCGTTCAGTTTAATTTCATCTGATAAGGAAGTGTACAACTGCTTCAGGTAGAAAGCAGCTTTTTGTTCTTCAGCACCTCTGAATATACCTGCGGCAGGCCTTGCTTGCCTTGGTTTTGCTGACACCTGTGCAATTGTGAGTCCGCCGGGGGTTTCATAAAACAGGTCACTGTAAATTAAATTTGTATTCAGATTATTTTTTTTATTTGCCCGGTGGGATAAATTGTAGCATAAGACATTCCTTTTCATTTCAGTATGGTTCCGATAGCCTCTACTTTGCTGATGTGATAATGCGACACTTTGTTTAGTTTTTTCTTTTATGAAACCATATAATCCGTCTGCCTGAAAGTGTCCAAAACTTCCTCCTGTTATTTGCAGGGAACGACTGAGCTGTTCCGCAGTATGACCAAGCAACATTACCCCTCCTGTACCTGCGCCGTACATGCTACCCCCGGGGCCTTTAAGAATTTGTATTTTATTAATGCTGTTTACGGCAAGGGAGTTGAAATACGTATTGCCGCTTGCATCAGTATAAGGAATTCCGTTCAGGTAAACTTTTACATTCCTCACACCAAAGGCAGAACGCAATAAATTTCCACGGATGCTGATGCGGTAGCTGCCGGGACTGCGTTCATCCATTTTTACACCGGATACTGTATTCACTGCAGAAACAAATGAAGTTTGATCGGATCTGATAAGTGATGCTGTGCCCAATACAGATACTGCCGCGGCTGCATCTGTAACCGTTGTCGTTCTCGCATATATATTCACATTTAATTCAGCTGAGAATTTTTCTTCAGTTTTAGATGTTATGAGTATGCCCGTATCCGGTTTTGACTGCGCAAAACAAATTTCGCTTACTCCGCTGACCAAAATAAAAAGGAACAATAATTTAATCATCAATCAGGGAGTATTATGGGTGAGTTCATTTAAACAATTTACACAAAGGCAATCCTTATAATTTAATTTTATTGAATTCAAAACAGTTTGGCGTATTGAGATTTGGCTGCAAAAACAATTTAAAATATCATCTGCCAAGCATTCAAATTTACAGTTGCATCTTTCGCATATTTTCACCTGTGGTCTGCTCGATTTACTGCTCACCGGCACTGTTGTATTCTTTGGAACCATGCTTTAAATAATTAAGTTGAGTGTTTAATTATCCATTATAATATTATCCATTTAAGTTATCTTCAAATCATGAGCAAGCCAAAACTAAATCTCTTCGATTTTACCATGATCATGGTAACACTGGTAATAGGCATGGGCATTTTTCGTACCCCTGCAAATGTAGCAGCAGATTCACCGAACCCTATGGCTTATTTCGCGGTGTGGATAGCGGGAGGTATTATCGCTATTTGCGGTGCGCTTACTTACGCAGAGATTGGCAGCCGCTATCCCGTTACGGGCGGTTATTACAGAATATTCTCTTATGCATACCATCCTTCAATTGCCTTTGCGGTAAACTGTATTATCCTTATCTCAAATGCAGCCTCTCTGGCAGGCGTGGCACTTATTGGCTCGGAGTATATTATTAAAGTGGTAATGCCCGGCGCTGCAGACACGCAGACCATACAGATCATCATTGCTATTTCATCTATCCTTTTATTTTACGGGATAAACCTGGCGGGGCTCAAAATGAGTGCCCGCACCCAAAATGTGCTTGCGATTGTCAAAATTTGTCTCATTCTTTTACTGATTACGCCTTTATTTTTTTACCAAAGTCCTGAGATTGTAAATGATGTTTCAGGTTCAATTACAGATCCTACACTCCGGGAATATATTAAAGCCTTTGGCTTGGGGTTGGTAGCCGTAAGCTTTACCTATGGAGGCTATCAACAGTCTATAAACTTCGGTGAAGAAGTAAAAGAGCCTTCCAAAAATATTCCGCGGGGTATATTTTTAGGGCTCATCATTATTATCATACTGTACCTCACAATAAATTATGCCTATTACAAAGTAATCGGTTTCACGGCATTGAAAACTTCCACAAACATTGCAGCAATCATGGCAGGGCATGTATTTGGAAGTGCTGCGGGCAACATTCTCTCTGTATTGTTATTCCTGAGTGTTCTTGCTTATGTAAATGTGCTTCTGATGGCAAACCCCCGTGTGATGCAGGCCATGAGCGAAGAAGGAATGCTGCCGCCAACATTCAGTAAGAGAACCGTTAATACCAATGTACTCATAACTTCCCTCAGCGTTTTCGCTTCTTTATGCGTACTCATAGTTTTTTGGGCAAAAACCTTTGACGAGATCCTTAGCTTTACCATCTTCCTGGATTGTTTCGGCATGGTGCTCTCTGCAGCTACTATTTTTAAGTTACGAAGAGAAACTGCTCACCTGAATGATACCGGAATTTACAAAATGAAATTATTCCCGCTTATGCCCGTCATCTTTATACTTGCTTATACTTTTGTAGGTATCAGTATTTTTATTGATAAGCCCATAACGGGGTTAACGGGACTGGCAATACTTGGCGCTTTCATTTTACTTTATTTTCTGGTGAAGGGAACAAAAAGAAACGGAGATAACTTATCACCGCAAACATCTGAAAATCTTAAGTCTTAATTCTTATGTCTTCCTTAGATATCTCCTACATCATAAACGAACTCGGTGAAGAAAGGGAAAACTATTTTAATGCCATTGCGCCACCCATCATGCAAACGAGCAATTTTGCTTTTAAAACGGTGGCAGAGATGCGCCATGCCTTTGCAGATGAGTATGCGTCTTACATTTACAGCCGCGGTAATAATCCCACTGTAAATATTTTACAACAAAAGCTTGCAGCCTTAGACGGTGCAGAGGATTGCCTGGTATTTAACAGCGGCGCTGCAGCAATATTTGCCGCGGTACTCGCTAATGTGAAGAGCGGCGATCACATCATCAGCGTAAAAGATCCTTACAGCTGGGCAAAAAAAATGTTTACGGAGATCCTGCCGCGTTTCGGGGTAAGCACAACCTTCATTGACGGCACCGAGATAAAAAACTTTGAAGAGGCAAGTACAAATTATACAACACTGATTTATCTGGAAACACCCAACAGCTGGGATTATGCAATACAGGATCTTTCTGCCGTTGCGGCCTTTGCAAAACAGCATGGCATTATTACGATATGCGACAACAGTTATTGCACCCCTCTTTACCAGCAGCCGATAAAACTCGGCATTGATTTGTCACTTCAATCCGCTACAAAATATATCGGAGGCCACAGCGATACCATTGCAGGTGTGCTTAGCGGCTGCAGTGAAATGATAGAAAGGATTTTTAAGAATGAATACAATACAATCGGCAGCGGCATCCAGCCCTTCAATGCATGGTTGCTTTTGCGTGGTCTCCGTACTTTGCCCATGAGGTTGGAAAGAATAAGTGGAACCACGCAAAAGGTTTTGGCCTTCTTAAAAAATCATGAGAAAGTGGAAGATGTTCTTTTTCCGCTGGACGAGTCCTTTTCGCAGTATGCTGTTGCTAAAAAACAAATGAGCGGCGCATGCGGCCTTTTGACTTTTATCTTGAAAGTAAATACGGCGGAGCAGATAGAAAAATTCTGTGAAAGCCTGCAGCATATTTTAATGGCAGTAAGCTGGGGTGGCCATGAAAGCCTTATTATTCCGCGAAGTGCGGGAATCTCTTCAGGAGATTTTGATGTTCAAAATAAAGAACACAGAATGATGAGGTTGTATGTGGGTTTAGAAGAGGCCGCTTATCTGATAACTGATCTTGAAAGGGGCTTTATTTCTATCAAATAGCAGGTTAACTCATTGGATGTAGCTGATTATAGCCAATTCGCTGTGGTTTTTGCCTTTCCGCTCATAAAATTCATCTTAAAGCATCAAAATCAATTGATAAATTTGCGTATGAGAATTTTTTTTACCCTTACATTTCTTATTGCCATTACAAGTACCGCAGGGGCCCAGAATAAATGGAACCTGCAAAGCATTGTAAACTATGCGATGGCAAATAATATACAGGCCCGCCTATCTGATGTACAGGCAAAAGTGGCAGCCATTAATTATAAGCAAAGCAAATTGTCTCAATACCCCACGCTGGGATTTAATGCAAATACGGGATTTAATGCGGGGAATAATCAGAACCCCATTACCTTCAGTCGCACTACTCAGACCTACCTTTCTTCCGGTTTCCAATTGCAAAGCAGCGCAGACATATTCAATTTTTACAGCAGAAGAAATACCATAGCAGCAAATAACTATGAATTGCAGGCTGCTAATGCAGCAACCGATAAAATAAAAAATGACATAGCACTTACGGCAGCCAATGCTTATTTACAGATACTGCTAAGCAGGGAACAAGAGAGTATTACTGCCATTCAGATCCAACAAACTAGAGCACAGCTTACGAATACAAGAAAGCAGGTAGATGCCGGTGCCTTACCGGAATTGAATGCCACTCAATTAGATGCACAACTTGGCATGGACAGCCTTAATTACATCACTGCTAAAGGGAATACTACACTGGCAATCCTCACGCTGAAATCATACATGAACATAGATGCAGCGCAGCCGTTTGATATAGAGATACCTCCGGTAGATATGATCAAAGTTGAACCGATCGCTTCCCTGCTACCGGAATATGTATATGATCTTGCTCTCAAAAATATGCCGCAACAAAAGTTCAATGAACTTAAAATGAAAGCCGCTGAAAAGAATGTGGCTGCAGCAAAAGGCTCGATGTATCCCACACTAAGCGCATTCGGCAATTTGGGAACCTCTTATCTTTCTTCACGCACACCGGCGTTTGTGCCTGTTATTGGCGGCTTCCAGCCAAACGGACAGAAAGTAACAGTGGGCGGGGTAGATTATTTTGTATCCGCCCCATCGGTATCATTTCAGCAAAGCGGTTTCAACAGAACAGGCAACTTTACAAAGCAGATCAATGATAATTTTCAACAGGGAGTAGGCATCAGTTTAAATGTGCCTATTTTTAACGGGGGCGCACTGCGCAGTAATTATGAACGCAGCAAGTTAAACATCAGCACCATACAATTACAACAGGAGCAGGATGATCAAAAACTAAAACAGGATATTTACCAGGCTTATACAGCCGCGCTTATTGCTTACGAAAAACTGGAAGCAAGTAAAAAATCAGTAGCGGTAAATGAACTCACACTCGGTTATGCAACTAAACGATTTAATGTAGGCATGCTCGGTACATTTGATCTGATAACAACACAAAATAACTTATTGCGGGCAAAACTGGAGCTTGCGCAGAACAGGTATGATTACGTTTTTAAAATGAAAGTGCTGGAATTTTATAAAGGAATGGGATTGAGCCTATAAGTGTTGAGTGATTAGAAAAACCCAAAGAATAAAATTGATAGGAAACATATTTAGAGTACGACAGAACTGAACCAATTACAAATTACTAATTACCTAAAACAACATGTCCAAAACAACAAAATGGATCTTAATAAGCATAGGAATTCTTCTTGTGCTGCTTATCATACTTTCTAAGGCAGGAGCATTCGGAAAAAATGAAGGCACGAGAGTAACTGCAGAAAAAGCACAGAAGCGTACCATCACAGAAGTGGTAAATGCAAGCGGAAAAGTGTACCCGGAAATTGAAGTGAAAGTGAGTCCGGATATCAGCGGGGAGATTACCGAGCTTACCGTACAGGAAGGTGATACTGTAAAGCGTGGGCAGTTGCTGGCACGTATTTATGCAGATGTGTATAATATTCAGCGCAGCCAGGCAGCAAGCGGTGTGGCGCAGAGCCGTGCACAGGTAAGCATTTCACAGGCGCAGGTAGATAATTCACAGGCTGCACTGGCGGCACTCAGCGCACAGCAGGAGCAGGCAGAGCGGACGTATAACATGCAGAAAAAGTTGTTTGATGAAAAAGTGATCAGTGCAAGTGAATTCAATGTATCTGATGCTAATTATAAAACTTCAAAGGCAAATTACAATGCGGCTGTGCAAAGCATACGCGGCGGACAGGCAGGTGTACAAAGCGCAAGAGCGGGTGTTCAAAGTGCGCAGCAAAACCTGGCAAAAGCAAATACAGATCTTGGCAGAACAGCGATTGTTGCGCCCATGGATGGCGTAGTGAGTCTGCTCAATGTTAAGAAAGGTGAGAAGGTGGCGGGAAACAGTTTTAACGTGGGAACGGAACTGTTGCGAATTGCAGACATGGATAAAATTGAAATACGCGTAGATGTAGGTGAGAACGATGTGCCTAAAGTAAAGCTCGGAGACAGTGCTCTAGTGACTGTAGATGCATACAGCGACCGAAAATTTAAAGGACTGGTAACGCAGATTGCCAGCAGCAATAACGGTGCGTCAAGCCCCGGCGGACTTAGCGGAACCACAGATGTTACACAATACAAAGTATACATCCGTATACTAAAAGAAAGTTATGCAGATCTGTTGGGTAAAGGCAATTTTCCCTTCAGGCCGGGCATGAGTGCTAATGCAGATATACAAACCAAAACACAACGGGATGTGATCACTGTTCCCATTAATGCCGTAACCACTCGGGATAAGAATGATACCACCGCATCCGGAAAGAAAAAAAGTAAAGATGAAGAAAATGAATTGTCTTCTTCTGCAGAAGAACCGGAAGTGGTGGTTTTTGTAAAAGGTGCAGATAACAAAGTGACGAGGATGAAAGTAAGCACAGGCATCCAGGATATTAATTATATAGAAGTAACATCCGGCCTGAAGGGCGGTGAAGTAGTAGTAACCGGGCCTTACGACGTGGTAAGTAAAACGCTGAAAAAGGGTACGCAGGTGAAAGTAGTGGACAAAAAGGAATTGTTTGAAAAGAAGGATTAAGCCTGATGATATCCTAAGCCTTTATTAACCCGGAGTCAGGAAAAAATAAAAAATTTGAAATTTAAAATACCGATCCTTTTAAGCTTTTTAACGGTTTCACTTTGCAGCGCTGCACAAAATGTCAACGTAAAAATATTAATCAGAACAGATAAGAATGAACCTGTAACAAATGCGACAGCACAGTTTTTAACTAACTCCGATTCTACTTCCGTTGCGGTAAAAACACTGCAGAAGGATCTATCTTTTTTACTGAGCCCCAATACCGCATATTTTTTAAAGATCACCTCCATCGGTATCAACGATATTTTTCAAACCGTACAGATCGGGATCACAGATACTGTTTTAAATATTATTGCAGAAAATAAATCCAAGAACTTAGCCGGTGTAACAGTTATCAGCCGAAAGCCGCTGATCAAACAGGAAGACGACAAAACCATCATTGATGCAGAGGTACTTGCAGAAAGCAGTACAAATGCATTTGAAGTATTGGAAAAGACTCCCGGTGCTGTGCTTGATCAGGATGGTAATGTCTACCTCAACAGTGCCACACCTGCTACAATTCATATTAACGGCAGGGAAATGAAGCTGAGCGGATCTGACATGGCGGCTTTGCTTAAGAGCCTGCCGGCAAACAGCATATTAAAAATTGAAATCCTCAGGAACCCATCAGCAAAATATGATGCGGAAAGCAGCGGTGGCATTGTAAACATAGTTCTGAAGAAAGGAGTAAAGCTTGGCACTAACGGCAGCTTTGACCTGTCGCATTTCCAGGGCGTTTACGGAACAGAGTCAGCCGGTTTTAATGTGAATCGGAATGCAGGTAAGCTGAACACATACCTCTCTTATAATTTTACCACAAGGAGAAACTTTGAAGTGTATGCCTCCGATCGTTTGGTAAATGCGGGTCAATTGTTCTCACAGTCTTCCTTTACAAAATTCAGATCTGATAATAATTTTATGGGTGCAGGATTGGATTATGAAATTAATAAAAAGTGGAGTGTAGGTTATGATGCAAAGATCACTGCAAATGATAACGGAAATGCAGTTACGAACAATATAGATATCCGGAATCTGTTGAACGGAAATAAATCAGGGGATAATTTGTCACTTGTTAATAACAACGGTAAGTCCTTTTATTCCGGAAATAATTTATCATCAAAATATAAAATAGATTCCACAGGAAGCGAATGGACCAATTCCCTGGATTATAATTATTTTAAAAGCAGTAATGGTCAGCAGTATAATAATATTTATATCCTGCCGGCAAGGACCACCCTTAACGGTGACGGAAATACAGACAATATTAAAAACATAGTTGGATTTAAAACTGATCTTATCCTGAAATTGAGAAAGAAGTTAACGTTTGAAGCCGGTGCAAAATTTAATTTCAGCAGGAGTAAAAATAACGCGTCTTATTTTGCTGACAGCGGTACTATAAAGTACACGGATCTTTTTCAGACAAACAGGTTTAGCTTCAATGAAAATATTGCCGCCGGTTATTTGCAGGTCGCTCAGACTTTCGGACGCCTTGTAGTTAAACCCGGGCTGCGCTTAGAGCATACCGATATAGAGGGACGCCAGCTGATTCCTTTTGATACCAGTTTTACGATAAAACGCACTGACCTTTTCCCTTACGTGTACCTGCGCCATCCGCTTACAAAGCTTTTCGGATTTCTGCTTACGGGTAATGTGATCCTGCGCCGCAGCATTACCAGACCTTATTATGAAGCACTGAATCCTTACCCCAGGCTCATCGATCAGTTTACGTATGATATCGGCAATCCCGGCCTGCAACCGCAGTTTACAAACAATTATGAATTTAATGTTACTGCAGATGAGTTCCCTGTTTTTTCTCTGGGGCTTAATGATATTAAAAACATTTTTACCAATGTAACCTATCCCAAAGGAGATACACTTTTTCGAACGTTTGATAATCTTGGGACTAATAAAGAAGTGTATATGAGGGCAGTTGGCGGCATCCCTCCCGGCGGAAAGTATTTCTTCTATGCGGGCACACAGTTGAACATACTCAATTACAAAGGTTTTTACGGGGGCGTACCTTTTCAATACAAGCGGAATTCATGGACGTTCTTTATGTTTCAGAATTACAAGCCCACACCCACACTCAACCTCAGCATTCACGGGTGGATGCGTGTTCGCGGCGTATTTAATTTCTTTGAATTGGAACCGTTCGGTGGCCTCAGTGCCAGTGTAAACAAAGGGATTTTAAAGAAAAAGATGAATATTGTTTTTTCCGGGAATGATATTCTCCGCACCAATCGGAATGAGTTTAAAATAAACCAGCCGAATTTAATTGCAACAGGGCAGCGTTACGGTGATACGAGAAAGTTTGGTATCGCTTTGAAATATAATTTCGGCATTAAGCCTAAGGAAGAGAAGAATGGCGGGTTTGAAACCCCGGCTGAAAACTAAAACATCTTTTCCGCTTCCGCCACACTCTCAGGCTTGCCTACGTCTATAAACTTTGTGTCACTGTGATCGAATGCCATTATGTTATGATCATTGGCCAGCCGCAAATACAAATCAATCAGAGAAAACTTTCCTTCCTCTTTGATCATGGAGAATATTTTAGGAGAAATAATATGTATTCCGCTGAATGCTTTTTTTGTGCCCAACTTTCCTTTTTGCTCTCCTGTTTTTTCATTTAGCCACCCGCAAAGCCTGTTATTTTCATCAAACAAAAGATACCGGCTTGTGCTTCTGGCTGTCACGGCAAGTGTAGCTAAAGGATCATGTTGCGAATGCTGCGTTCTCATATGATCAATATCCAGATCGGTAAGGATATCGGCGTTCATCAACACAAAGGGTTCCGTATTGTTATTAAAAAAATTTGCAGCTTTTTTTAATCCTCCGCCTGTCTCTAAAACTTCATCGGTCTCATCGCTGATGTAAATATTACTACCCCACCCGTTGTTTTGAATAACCGCTTCTTTGATCTGATCTGCAAAATGGTGCACATTCACTGCAATGTCTTTTATGCCAAAACTTTGCAGGTATTCTATATTTCGCTGCAAGAGAGATTTGCCGTTCACTGGAAATAATGCCTTAGGGTGTTTTTCTGTAAAAGGTTTCAGGCGGGTGCCGAGGCCTGCGGCTAGGATCATTCCTTTCATAATTTATATTTATCAGGCTGACAGATCAGTCCTTAAAATTTTGTTCAACGTGAATCACTTCTGTTTTCACTGAAAATTTATTACGCAGATGCCTTGCTGTAGCATCAGCAGCATACACACTCCTGTGTTGTCCGCCGGTACAACCGAAATTTATTTCCAGATGTTCAAAATCCCTTTTAATATAATCTTCCACAGAAATATCTACCACACTGAATACACCCGTAAGAAATTCGTCCATCCTTGTTTTTTCTGTAAGATAATTTTGCACAGGTTTATCCCTGCCTGTTTGTTGCTTATGCTCATCTATTCTGCCGGGGTTTAATATTCCCCTGCAATCAAACACGAAACCGCCCCCATTGTCAGCTACATTTTTCGGATAACCGGTTTTCAAAAAAGAAAAGCTTTTTATCCTTACCGTGAGCGGAGAATCGGGCTTTGCTTTTAGGGGTTCAAATTTCCTGATCACATCATCAGCCACTATAATATTCAATACCCTTTCAAACTCCGGTACCCTTATCCCGATCCTTTTATTCTGCAGGAACCATTTTAAATTTTTTAATGCAAGCGGAATGCTTGTAAGAAAATGTGCCCTTCTTTCAAACAACCCGCGAAAGCCATATGCTCCTAATACCTGCAATAACCTTATGAGCACATAACCGTTATACTGGCTCAGAAACCTTTCCCTGTCAATAGTTTGATTAAGCTCTTTTTCCACACCCCCAATATAATATTCAAGCAATTCTGTTTTCCATTCATCAGGCAGGCCTGCTTTTGCCTGCCAAAGCAATGAAGCAACATCATATTGCAGGGCGCCTTTCATTCCTCCCTGGTAATCAATGAAAAAAACTTTATCATCCTGCACCATGATGTTCCTGCTCTGAAAATCCCGGAACATAAAATATTTATGATCTGCGCGGTTCAGGAAATCACTCAATGCATCCAGATCATTTCCCAGCTTTTCCTTATCATATGGGATCTTCAATGTATCAAGAAAATAGTATTTGAAATAGAGCAGATCACTGAATATAGCTTGCTTGCCGAATTCTTTTCCTGTTATACATTTTGAATAATCCAGATCTTTATTCCCGTTTATCTGAAGCTTAGCAAGCGATAGGAGCGTTTGTTTATACAGACCTTTCGTGTGATCATTCAAACCTTTAGTCTCCAGCACATTGAGCAAAGAATCATTTCCGAAATCTTCCTGTATGTACAATGTTTTGTCGGCATTCACTGCATGGATGCGAGGTACAGGGGCTCCCGATTTTTTAAAATGATCTGTAAAATATAAAAAGGTGTCCGTCTCCCGCAGGTTATTGCTGTATGTGGCTATAAAGTTCTTTCCGGAATTAAATATCCTGTAATAAACCCTGTCCCCACCGCTCTGCTGCAATTTTTCTATATCTGTGATAAGCTCTTTGCTGAAGCTTGTAAAAAGCACCTTTATTTGTTCCTTTACCTTGTCCATTCGTGTGAGATGATGAGTTGTAAAATTAGTTTATTTTAAGTGACGGATAGTGCACGGTCACTGTGTTATTGTTAGTAGCTTTAATGAAATAACTCTTGAAACGAAACTGATTTTATCTGTCGCCCTATTTACATTATTCATGAATAATTCCTTTGCTCAATTTTTCAAAAAAGATGAATCTTTTGCACATACTTTTTCTATTGTGGCAAGAGATTCGAAAACCGGTGAAATGGCAGTTGGCGTGCAAAGCCATTGGTTCAGTGTAGGTACCGCTGTGCCGTGGGGAGAAGCGGGAGTAGGCGTATTGGCTACACAATCATTCGTGAATAAGAGTTACGGGATTAAAGGCCTGGAATTGATGAAAGCAGGAAAAACAGCACCTGAAGCGTTAAAAGAATTGCTGGCTCAGGATGAAGGAAGAGAAGTAAGACAGGTTGCTATGATAGATGCATCCGGAAATGTAAATGCACATACGGGTAAGAACTGTATTGATTTTGCAGATCACATTGTAGGTGAAAATTTCTCCGTGCAGAGCAGTATGATGCTGAATAATAAAGTATGTCCTGCAATGGAAAAAGCGTTTAAACTAAATGCTGATAAGCCTTTGGCAGAGCGTGTAATGGCTGCCTTGAAAGCTGCACAGGCTGCGGGTGGTGACATTAGAGGAAAGCAATCTGCCGCTTTGCTGTTAGTTGCGGGTAAAAGCAGTGCACAGCCGTGGAATGATCGGCTTATTGATCTTCGTGTAGATGATCATATATCTCCAATTGCGGAATTAGAAAGACTGCTGAAATTGTTCAGAGCATACGGCCATATGGATAAAGGTGACCTGGCTACAGAAAAGAATGATATGAAAATTGCAATGGAGGAATACGGCACAGCTATGAAATTATTCCCGGCTAATCTTGAAATGCAATATTGGACAGCTATTACTCTGGCGAATAATAAAAAAATAAAAGAGGCTTCTGCGTTGCTGCAAAAGATTTATAAGAAGGATGGCAACTGGCGGGAACTCACGAGAAGATTGCCTAAAGTGAATTTATTGAATGTCTCTTCAACTGAGTTAAAGGAGTTGTTGCGCTGAACTAATGTTCTATTTCCTTAAGGGTTTTCAATATTTCATTGGTGTCATCGTCAGAATAAAGGCCGTAGCCGTTTACCAATATGCCCTTCAATGCATGCTTCTCTGATGAAATGGCATACAGCATCGCTTGGTCGGAAGGGTCTTCATCTACATCGAAACGGAATGATTTATCTACCGTAAATTCATTTGCGAATAGTTTTTTATTTCCTGATATGCACTCGAGACAATTCTCTTTCAGATTAAGGTCTTCTGAATAGCCCTGTATCTTTAATGCATCAATAGCTTCTGATAGTGTTTCGTAGCTTTCCATCTTAAGAATAGTTTTCTTTTTCGGTTACCATTTTTTTCAGATCCGGATGTCTTTTTACATAGGTATCAATAAAAGCGCAATAGATTACCACTTTCATTTTCTGATCAGCAGCATATTTAAAAGCATATGCAGCTAAAGCATTAGCCACGCCTTTTCCGCCAATCTCCTCAGGCACTTCCGTATGCAGTAAGAATAAGACAGAGTTCTTTATTTCGTACTGCAAAAAGCCGGTGATGCCTTCGCATTGTACTTCAAATTTATTTTCTTTTTTGTTGTTGGTTACGGTAAAGTTTTCCATAATTAAATTTACGTTTATGCAAGGAAAGAACGTTGCATCTGATTAGAATTTCCTAGCCCCGCATATTGTCAGCTTTACCTATTTTTAATAAAAATTACACTATGAGATCAAACCATGAAATAGATTATAAAATTTTCGGAGAGGAATTGCAGTATGTAGAAATAGAACTGGACCCGCAGGAAACTGTAATAGGGGAGCCCGGCAGCTTTATGATGATGGACAGCGATATACAGATGGCTACCATATTCGGAGATGGCTCACAGAACAGCAACAGCGGGGGCATTTTTGGTAAACTGATGAATGCCGGAAAACGATTAATAGTAGGAGAGAATCTCTTTATGACAGCTTTTACCAATACAGGCCATGGGAAGAAGAAAATCAGTTTTGCGTCGCCCTATACGGGTAAGATCATTCCGCTGGATCTCTCACAATTGAACGGAAAAATAATCGCCCAGAAAGATGCATTTCTGTGTGCGGCAAAAGGCGTGAGCATCGGTATAGAATTTCAGCGCCGGTTGGGCACGGGCCTCTTTGGTGGCGAAGGATTTATTATGGAAAAACTTGAAGGAGATGGCATGGCCTTCGTACATGCAGGCGGTTATGTTTGTGAGCGAACCCTGCAGCATGGCGAAGTGCTTAAGATAGATACCGGTTGTGTAGTGGCATATACTGCGGGAATTGATTTTGATATTGAATTTATAAAAGGCATTCGCAATTTCATGTTCGGCGGTGAAGGGTTATTCTTTGCCACGCTGCGTGGTCCCGGAAAAGTTTGGATTCAATCTCTGCCTATCAGCCGGCTTGCGGGGAGGATCATGCAATATGGCATGGGGCACAGAAAAGAAGAAGGAAGCTTATTAGGAGGGATAGGGAATATGTTTGATGGGAGGGAGTAGATCGATAATCATTTAAATAAAACTGCCCCGCTTTTAAACGGGGCAGTTTTATGAATAATATTACTGTGTTTTATCGACTGTTTAATTTTGAGAGCAACCTGAGAATTTCTACATACAACCACACTATAGTTGCAAGAAGGCCAAATGCACCATACCATTCCATATATTTTGGTGCACCCATTTCTACACCCTTTTCAATCATATCAAAATCCAGGATCAAATTCATAGCTGCTAAAGCCACTACAAACACTGAAAACCCTATTCCCAAAAGGCTTCCCTGAAACAGGAAAGAAGGCAGGGTTACATTAAAAAAGCTTAAGCCCCAGCATACAAGATAAAAGAGTGCAAGGCCTACAGTGGCAGTAACCACAATAGCTCTGAACTTTTGAGTAGCCTGTATAATTTTAAATTTATACAGCAGATACATTGCTGAAACTACACAAAAAGTTAATGAAATAGCTTGAATTACTATACCCCCATATCCTCCCGCATATCCATCCTGTCTGCTGGAAACAGCATATTCAAAAAAAGCTGAAATACCTCCGACAAATAATCCTTCAGCTAAAGCAAATGCGGGGGCCAGATATGGGCTCCATTCTTTTTTAAAACTCATGATAAGTGCCAGGATCAGACCGCCAAATACGCCGATCAGGATCAGCGTCCATACATTTCCGCCTCCGGCAAATTCTTTCCAGGAATACCATGCAGATCCTAGCGTGAGCAGGAATAAAAACCCGAATTTATTCATAGTCCCGTTTACTGTCATAGCATTTTCCGAATCCACAATGTCAGACAAGATGGAGCTTTGAAACTTTTTTTCCGAAAGAGCAGGGTTGCCCGATTTAAATATGGCCATTTTAGAATTTATTTTAAGCTTAAAATTACAAAAAAATTATTTTCTGCTGAAACTGTCTTTCGAGATCCCCGGGTATTCACTTATTACCTCAAAATTATATTCATCCTTTTGTTTTAATAAAGTAATGAATCGATGAAGGCAGGCAGAGTCATCGGGTCTTTTAAAAGTGCGATCATGGGCGAGCAATACCAAATGGTCTTTTGTTTTCATTTTGTTATTTGCAAAGGCGATGTCAATACCATTTACCATTTCTATGTCCGTCTGCACAGGTTTTTGTGCATTATCATAATGCCATTCAATATCCCACCCTACCGCTGTGAAGCCGGTATTATAAATGCTGTCGGCTGCGGTAGCAGATCCCTTGAGATCTGTACTGCTGATATTTTCTGTGCGCCATATATTGCGACCGGGCGTGCGGATGATATTGTTAGCAAAATCAAGGCTGTCCGCACATCTTTTAAAATCACTAACCGCACTGTCCGGGTCGCTGTAAAATTTATTGTACCGGTTATCAAATGCATGGGTATAGCTGTGGTTACAAATTTCCAGCTCCCTGCATTGAACGAGCGAGTCATATATGTCATTCTGCTCACGGCTGCCGTAAACATGAGCGCCTACAATAAACATGGTAGCTAAAACCTTTTCCTTTTTCATGATAGCCAATACATTTTTACTTCCCTTATCCGGACCATCATCAAAGGTGAGGTAAATGGTTTTTTTCTTCTTTTTTACAATTGAAGTTTTCACAGGCGTTACCACAGAGCTGTCTTTTTTAGCTAATGGCATTCGCAGAAAATTTACCTGCTTTCCTGATCTGTAAAAATAAATGGCTGTAAATGAGATGGTGAGAAATGATGCTTTAAAAAGCATTGAGCTGTTAAAATAACCGCTCGTGTGGGGTTCCATGATGTTTTTTGATTTGAGGTATAAATGTATGGGGAAGGAAAATCGCTTCTATAACTGTCTTGTTAATAATTCATTAAATACAGGAATCACTGTCATGCACGTATTCAGATTTTCACATTAGCGGATCAGCGTTTTTGCATTTACCTTTGCACCATGGAAAACCTAAGGGGGCTTATTGAGAAATATAAGGGCGAAATAGCGGCTGAAACGGTTCAAACCGCGGAACAAACAGAAGCTTTTCGCATAAAATATCTGGGTGCAAAAGGTCTTGTGAAAACGATCATGGGAGAAATGCGCAATGTCGCCGCAGAAAATAAAAAAGAGGCCGGTCAGCTTCTGAACGAATTCAAGGTTTTTACAGAAGAAAAATTTGCCTCTTTTCAGCAAACAGGAGCGGAAAGTGAAAGCAACACAACTTTAGATTTTGATGTAACACTGCCGGGTACACCGTCACCAATCGGTACCCGTCATCCGATAAGCATAGTCCATAATAAAATTGTTTCCATTTTCAATAAGCTTGGATTCTCTGTGGCTGAGGGACCGGAAATAGAAGATGATTTTCATAACTTCTCTGCGCTCAATTTACCTGAGAATCATCCTGCAAGGGATATGCAGGATACCTTCTATATCAATCAAAACCCTGATTGGTTATTGCGTACACATACAAGCAGCGTTCAGATAAGGGAAATGCAGAAAGGTAAATTACCGCTGCGCATCATTTGCCCAGGCCGTGTGTTCAGAAATGAAACCATCAGCGCAAGGGCTCATTGTTTTTTTAACCAGGTAGAAGGTTTATACATTGCAGAGAATGTTTCATTTGCGGATCTAAAGCAGACATTGTATTTTTTCGTGCATCAAATGTTCGGATCTGAAATAAAAATTCGCTTTCGCCCTTCCTATTTTCCTTTTACCGAGCCAAGTGCAGAGATGGATATCAGTTGTTTGATCTGCAGCGGAAAAGGCTGTCCCGTTTGCAAAAAAACAGGTTGGGTCGAAATCCTCGGCTGCGGCATGGTTCACCCGAATGTGCTGGAGAACTGCGGAATAGACAGTGAAAAATACACTGGTTTTGCTTTCGGTATGGGCATAGAGCGTATTACTATGCTCACTTACAGGATAAAAGACCTTCGCCTTTTCAGCGAGAATGACATTCGTTTTTTGAAACAATTTGAATCCGCATAGATTCTTTATCTTTTTTGATAAGTATAATTCCGTTTTCCTTGGCACTTTAATTGACAAAATTATTTTCTCACATACAAATGTGATCTTCCGATAAACTTTACTTATGAAAAAGAAACTCAATTCCCTGATAGCTGTTCTCCTTATCATTACAATATCATCCTGTTCATCATCAAAAAAAATACCCGCAACAACTTCGGCACTCACAGGTAGCTGGCAATTAAGCAGCATTACTACAGAGGGTGTGAACAACAGGATAAAAACAGAGATATTGGACGAAGCAGATTTTAATTGTTTTATAGGAAGTTTATGGCACTTTAACCGCAGAGATAACAAGGGATATTATCGCATCAGCAAGAACGGAACTGAATGTGCTGCAGTAAGGCGAAATATCAACTGGTCATTGCAGGATGAAGCAGGCATCCCTAAAATGCTTCGATACACACGGGCAGATGCTAATTATAAGAATTTTTCTGACAGTACAGCTGGTCACCAGTTTACTCTGCTTTCCCTGGATAAAACAAGTATGCAATTGAAAAATGAAGTTTCTGTAGCGGGTAAACCTGCAGTTCTTACTTATAATTTTATAAGGAACTAAGAAGCAAACACCTTTATTTTGAAGAGTAGGTATTTTATGAATAATGCCCTACATGCCTCCGGTTTTTTTACTTTTGTATTATGATTAGAAAAGTATGTGTAGCAGGTGCGGGTACAATGGGGAGCGGTATTGCCCTTTCAGCTGCGCAGAATAATTTTGACACAGTACTTTTTGATACACAGCAAAAAGGAATTGAAGCCGCGAAAATTGCAGTTAATAAAAACCTTGATTTTCTTGTTGGCAAGCAGAAAATTTCTCCTGATGAAAAGGATGTAACCCTGAGTAAAATACTTTTCACCACAGATATAGGGGATTGTGCCGGCGATATCATTATTGAGGCCATAATTGAGAACCCGGAAATCAAAGAAAAACTTTTCACATCGCTTGCAGAGATAAATTCTCCTAATTGCATATTTGCCAGCAATACATCATCGCTTTCCATTTCAGCCATACAAAAAAATATTTCGCACCCCGAACGTATTGCCGGCATGCATTTTTTCAATCCCGCACATATAATGAAATTGGTGGAAGTAGTTGCGGGGGATCAGACTTCTGAAAATACTGTTACAGCCGTTTATGATCTTTGTGTGCAATTAAAAAAACAACCTGTTATTTGCCAGGATTCGCCGGGGTTTATTGTAAATAGGGTAGCGCGGCATTTTTACCTGGAAGCTATGCATCTTGCTTCTGCAGAAAATATTCCGGTAGAAGATATAGATCAGCTGTTGGAAAATGCAGGTTTTAAAATGGGGCCCTTTAAACTGATGGACCTGATAGGGATGGATATTAATCTTGCTGTTTCTCAAACTATTTATCATGCATTCGGCAATGAGCCCCGCTTTAAGCCTGCAGCCATGCAGGAACAAAAAGTAGCGGAAGGAAATCTCGGCAGAAAGACAGGCCGCGGATTTTATGACTATGCTGAAAATATAAAGCAATGATCCTGGTCACGGGCGGCAGCGGTTTATTAGGAAAGGCATTAATAGAACTGCTCATCGCAGCAGGGAAGACAGTAAAAGCAATTTGCCACACTACTCACCTGCCACTTCCGGAATCTCCGCAACTTATCATTGCAGCGTGTGACATTCTGGATGTGTATACACTCGAAGAAGTGATGGAGGGTGTCACAGAAGTATATCATTGTGCAGGCCTGGTTTCTTTTTCTCCCGGAGATGAAAGGAAGTTATACGCAATTAATGCAGAAGGCACAGCCAATCTTGTCAATGCCTGTCTGGTTTCAGGAATCCGAAAGCTCGTACACGTAAGTTCCGTAGCTGCGCTGGGGCGCCTGAGGCCCGGGGAAATGATAACAGAAAAAATGAACTGGACGCCGGAGACAGGCAGCAGTAAATATGGACACAGCAAATTTATGGGAGAGATGGAAGTGTGGCGCGGTGTTGCAGAAGGCCTTAATGCTGTGGTAGTAAATCCCTCTGTGATTCTCGGTGCCGGTAATTGGGATTCAGGTTCATCAAAGATCTTTAAAACCGTACGCAGCGGTTTCCCCTGGTATACAGAAGGGGTGAACGGTTTCGTTGACGTACGTGATGTTGCTGCTGCCATGGTTGCATTGATGGAGAATGATATTACTGCCCAACGGTACATTGTCAGTGCAGAAAATGTATCCTACAAATTTGTTTTTACTGAGATCGCAAAATCGTTTGGAAAAAAAGTTCCTTCTAAAAAAATAACCCCCCTTATTGCAGGTCTTGCGTGGCGCTTAGCATCACTCAAAAGTTTTTTTACCCGCACAATGCCTTTTATAACAAAGGAAACTGCCGCTACTTCGCTTTCTGAAATTAAATATGATAACAGTAAGCTGTTAAAGTTGTTCCCTAATTTTCATTACCGCCCCCTAAAGCAAACCATTACTGAGACATGCGCTGTCCTTCAACAAAACATTAACACTTGATGTATTATTTTCGGCATATCTCTAAAATCCGAACAATGAAATTTTTCTTTGCATTATTTGCCGGCATTTTTTTTCTTTCATTTGCATTTGCCCAGAGCAGTTATACCATCTCCGGTAATGTGAGCAGCGAAACAGGTGGTTCACCTTTGGTTGCTGCTTCTGTTTTTGCTCAAAACACTACGTTGGGAACTGTTACTGATGCTGAAGGGAATTTCAAACTTCAACTTCCTTCAGGAGGCTATGACCTTGTTATAACCTATACAGGATATCGTACGGAAAGTATGCGTATAAGCAATGCTGCCGCAGCAGAAAAAATCACTGTTAAGCTACGCGAAAAAGAAAAGGAACTGGAAACAGTTTCCGTGGTATCCACTAATGAAGTAGCAGATGGCCTGGCAAAATACGGCAGCTTTTTCAGAGAAGAATTCATCGGTAAAACGGTAAACAGTGCGCTGGTGTCTGTTCAGAATCCGGAGGTGCTGCATTTCTTTTTTTCCAAAAGAAAGAATCGTTTAAAGATAACCGCTACAGAACCCCTCATCATTAAGAACAATGCTTTCGGTTATAATATCAAATACACTCTGGATTCCTTTACGCACGAATACAATACGCAGGTGAGCACTTATACAGGTTACCCGCTTTTTGAAGAAATGCAGGGCGACAGCAGCCAAAAGGTACAGTGGGAAGCTGCCAGAAGTTTATCTTATAATGGCTCCCTGCTTCACTTTATGCGCAGTGTATTTAATAAGGAGATTAAATCTCAGAAATTTGAGATCCAATTCATAGCAAAGCTCAACGGAAAAGATGACGCCTTTAAGATCAAAGAGCCGTACAGTGCGTTGAAGTATGAAAAAGACGACAGCACACAAACAGTGAGCATATTGCCTAGCATGAAAGACGTGGGCGTATTATTTTCAGGGAAAAGGCCTTCTGCAGCTTATATGCGGGAACACCCCGAAGAGCCTGCACAGCTCAGGTTTTCTTTACTCACCTTCGCTCCGGAAGAAACGATCGTAATAGAGCAGAACGGTTATTTTTATGACCAGAATGATATTTCAATCAGCGGCTATTGGACATGGGAAAAAGTAGGCGACCAGCTGCCGTATGATTATAATGTGATCCGACAATGAGCATCGGCATTCATTAAATCCAATATTTTAACAGCTATTTTTTGCCCATAACTTTATCCCAGAGTTGCGGTATCCGTTTAACCCAAACCAGTTCTCTTCTTTTAATATTTGCTTCTTCTGCCGGCAAACCGAAATAAGTTTTGTTTCCTTCCAGGTTTCCTACAACACCGCTCTGGCCAAGTATTACTGCATTATCCCCGATGGTGATCGTTTTATTAAAACCAACCTGCCCCCATACTGTTACACCGTTGCCTAATGTTGTCATACCTGCAATGCCGGATTGAGCTGCCATCAGGCAATTATTGCCGAGAACTGTATCATGCCCTATATGCATCATATTATCCAGCTTAGTACCTTTCCCGATTCTTGTATCATGGGTCACGCCTTTGTCTATCATACACCCTGCACCTATCTCTACATCGTCTTCAATAATTACAGTTCCGCAGCTTGGCATTTTCTTATACCACTTTTCCCGATCCTTTTTGGTGTTGTAATAAAATGCATCGCTTCCTATTACAGACCCTGATTGTATAATTACGTTGTTGCCTATTGTGCAGTCATCCATGATCGTCACGTTAGGATGGATAACGCAATTTGTTCCGATAGTAACATTATGGCCAATGAATACACCGGGGAAAATGTAACTGCCCAGCCCGATGCTTTCGGTATTGATCATCTTATCTGTTTTCAATAAGGGCTTGTAATGTGCTGCAATTGTGCAGTATGCTTCAAACGGATTATCAATGAAGAGTAATGTCTTGCCTGCAGGCGCCTCTGCTTCTGTATTAATGATAATATATGTAGCATTGCTGCCGAGGGCTTTGCTGTAATATTTGGGATGGTCTACAAAAGCAATATCCCCGATCTCTGCTTTATTCAGTTCATTAATGCCCAGGGCTACACCGGTGCGGTTGCCAATGATGCGTGAGCCTGTCATAGCCGCTATTTTTTCTATGCCTACGGGAGAAGGAAACTTCATGAATGTATTTTTAAATAAAGGTAATTTGTTTTTTTAGGAGATGATCGCTGCCCGTATTAGATCTGCAGCCCTGTCGGTATCATATTTAATTGCAAGTTTGCCGGCATTCTCAAGAAGAATATTTTTTAAATTTTCATCTTTATAAAGCAGTTGCATTTTTTCAGCAACACTCGTTTCAGTTATGTTGGTCAGCAGGGCTGCATTCCCAAACAGCATTTGGTTTAATGTATTCTCCTCTGCAATTATCGGCACGCTTTCCCTGAGTGCGGTAAAGGCGATGTTCGCAGCATCATAATTACAGAACCAAATAAGGACAAATGCATTTTTCACAATTTCTCCTCTTTCCTCATTGTTTTCTATGACTATTACTTCTTCCCGAAACCGGTAATTTTTCAGATCAGGAAGAAGCTTGCGGGCCTCTGTATTTTGCAGCAACAACACCAGTTTCATAGCTGTTTTTTGCCGTTTTTTTAATTGGGAAAATGCTTTCAGAACCGTCATCGAATGCGGTGCAGAAGCAGCAGAAACGATATACAGATAATAGTTGTTTTCAATAACACCTGACTCATTTCCGAATGACAATGTTTTGGGCAGGCCATGGTACACTGTTTTAATTTTAACGGCTGATAGCGGATGCTTTGCAGAGAGGTCAGCTGTTATAAAATCTTCAGCAGAAAAAATGGTGATTACTTTGGCCAGATGTTTTGTAAACAGCTTTTTGAAAAAGCCTTTTCTTTCTGTGTCAGGCGTTTTACTGAAATATAAATATTGCGGTAAATCTGTTTTCGCACAGAGCATTCCTGAGTCACTTATAAAAGCCTGCGCATTATGCTTTATCAGCAAAGCGGGTAGTTTATAGCTGTACCAATAAAATAAAAGCAGTTTATTTATCGATTTAGGCAGAACAGGCACCGATATGCAATTATCAGGCAGTGCAGGAATAGCATTTTCCGAAAAAATGATAAAACGGTCAGACGGATGTTTAGCAGCAAGGCAGGACAAAACTTCAGGCAAATAGCTGTGATCTTCTTTTTTACCTGATGTATGAGCGGCTATAACCATTGATCTTGCTGAAGCTTTCAGGTAATAAAGTTGGGATAGGTATAAGATACTTTGATCAGGATGACCGCCGGAGCACTTTCAATTTTACGGTCTCGATCCTTGTACCGCTTACACCCTGTATGTCAAACTCGTAATTGCCGATGATGATCTGTTCTTTCTGCTTGGGAATTGATTCATGCCGCTCTATGATAAAACCGGACAAGGTTTCGCTGGTTTCATCTTCCGGGAATTCAAGGTCATATTTTCGGGTTATATAATCCAGTTCCAGCCTGCCGCTGAAAAGATATTCATTTTCGGTAAGCTGTTTATCTGTAAAGTCTTCAACATCGTCATATTCATCTTTTATTTCTCCGAATATTTCTTCCAGGAGGTCTTCCATAGTTACTATCCCTGCTGTGCCGCCAAATTCATCAATTACCCAGGCAATGCTCTTTCTTTCTTTGGTAAACTTGCTCATGAGATCAGTAGCGCTCATGCTTTCGGGGACGGTTGGGATGGGCAACAGTATATCTGTGATAGATGCCGGGCTTTTAAACATATCCAACTGGTGAATATAGCCGGTGATGTTGTCAATATTACCGTCATAAACCACGAGTTTGCTTAGCTGTGTTTCAATAAAACGGGTTGTTACTTCCTGTATGCTGCTCGTTTGCGAAATACTTACGATCTCTTTGCGGGGTACAAGGCATTCCCGCAGGCGTACTTCGCCCAGTGCGAGCGCATTATCAAAAAGTTCTTTGTTAATGTCGGAAGAATCTTCCTCATTGTGCATTTTGTTTTGCTGCACGTAATGCTCCAGATCTATTTTGCTGAAAACCTCTTTGCGCTCACTGATCTTCACATTAAAAACATACTTAAGTATCCATTCTGCCATACTTACTAAGACCGATGACACAGAATAGAAAATGGAATAAAAGAAACGGACTACATAAGCGATGATCCCTGATGACAGAACGCTTTTATTTTTTGCCCTGAATAATGCTTTGCACAAAAACTCTACAAGAAGAATAATTGCAGTAGATAAGATCGTTTCTACAAAAAGCTTTATGAAATTGACATATTTAGCAGAGGACGCAGGCAGAAGCGCTTCCATCCTTAGCCATAGCGGATACAGGAGTTCACCTATAAGCAGGCCATACACTACATAAAGAATATTTACAACTACGAGAATGGTACCGATAAAGCGTGCCGGGTGTATTGCAAAGGTTCCCCATACTTTTCCCGCATAGCTACCCTGCTTTTTATTAAGCTCCAGCGAAAGTTTGTTTGCAGATACAAAGGCTATTTCCATGCCTGCAAAAAAACCGATCAGTATTACAGAAACAAGTATGGCTGTGAGTGCGGGAACCTCCATAATATAAAAATAAGGAATAGGAGCGAAACTAATTGTTTAAAAACTCTCCTACGATCTCTTCCGCTTCTTTGCATGCATCGTCAAAATTGCAATTGACAACGGATCTGTTGAAATGCTCTTTAAACGAAAGTTCATAGGAAACCTTGCTCATTCTTGCAGCGAAAGATTCATCACTTTCAGTGCCGCGTTCATGCAATCTCTTTTTCAGTTCATCTACAGAAGGAGGTTCTATAAATATACTGAGTGCACCTTCACCAAATTCCTGTTGCACATGAATGGCGCCTTTTACATCAATATCAAGCACGGGGACTTTTCCTTCATCCCAAATGCGGCTCAGTTCAGACTTTAATGTGCCGTAATATTTTCCTTCATACACCATTTCCCACTCTGCAAATTCATCGTGCTGTATTTTGTATTTAAAATCTTCCTCAGACATAAAATAATAATGCACACCTTCTGTCTCGCTTTCCCGGGGCTTTCGCGTAGCTGCAGAAACGGAAAACTTAAGCAGCGGAAATTTCTTCATCAGGTGCCTGGTGATAGATGTTTTTCCTGCCCCTGAGGGTGCTGTTATGATGAGGATCTTCATTATTATGTTACAATTATTATTCAGATCGTGTAATATCCGCACCGAGTGCACGCAACCGGCCATCTATATTTTCATAGCCGCGGTCTATCTGTTCAATATTCTGAATAGTACTTTTTCCTTTGGCGCTCAGAGCAGCGATCAATAATGCTACACCCGCACGTATATCCGGGCTGGTCATGGTAATACCCCGCAATTGTTTTTTTCGCTCCAGGCCTATCACTACTGCACGGTGGGGATCGCACAGAATGATTTGTGCGCCCATCTCAATAAGATTGTCTGTAAAGAATAACCTGCTTTCAAACATTTTCTGGTGAATGAGCACGCTGCCGTGTGCCTGTATCGCAGTGACCAGCACGATACTCAGCAGATCCGGCGTGAAGCCGGGCCAGGGATGATCGTAAAAAGACATGACGCCACCATCCAGGAAAGTCTGGATCTCATATTTTTCCTGTGCGGGGATATGAATATCGTCGCCGTTAAAATGCATTTCTATCCCGAGCTGCCGAAACTTTTCCGGGATTATTCCTAATGAACCTATGCTTGCATTTTTAATAGTGATATCGCTTTGCGTCATTGCAGCAAGGCCTATAAAGCTACCTACTTCTATCATGTCGGGCAGGATAGTGTGGGTTGTGCCGTGCATTTCAACCATCCCTATGATCGTGAGCATGTTGCTCCCCACGCCGGTTATCCATGCTCCCATGCCAATGAGCATCTGGCAAAGCTGTTGAATATAAGGCTCACAGGCTGCGTTATAAATTACGGTAGTTCCTTTAGCGAGCACCGAAGCCATTACAATATTTGCGGTACCCGTTACGCTTGGCTCATCCAGCAGCATATAGCAACCGCGCAGCTCATCGGCGCTCAGGGTAAAAAATCCTGTATCGCCGTTATAAGTAAACTCAGCACCCATGCGCTGAAAGCCCACTATATGCGTGTCCAGTTTTCTGCGGCCTATCTTATCGCCGCCCGGTTTTGGGAGATATGCTTTTTTAAATCTGGCAAGTAAAGGCCCCGCAAGCATTACTGAGCCGCGAAGTTTCCCGCTTTTTTTAAAATATTTTTCGCTTTGCAGGTAATCGGTATCTACATCATCAGCTTGAAAAAGATAACAGTTGGCTGATTTCTTTTCCACCTTTACATTCATTTCCCGCAGCAATTCTATAAGGAGGTTTACATCAATAATGTCAGGGATGTTGCGAATCTCTACCGGTTCTGCAGTAAGGAGAACAGCGCTTATAACCTGCAGGGCTTCGTTCTTTGCACCCTGCGGAGTTACTTCTCCGCTCAGTCGGTTGCCGCCGCCTACATGAAATATCGCCATTGAGGAAAATTATTTTGCCAAAAATAGCGGAGAAAAAACAGAAACCGGAAATATCCTTAGGATTTTCCGGTCTGATAAAATTTGGGAGTAAGTAATGCCTAATGCATTTCGCTTTGAACCTTCAACCTTCAACTTCGAACCTTAAAACCTCTTTTTAAAATTCCTATTGTTATTATTATTGCGGGGTTCTCCGCTGTTTCCGCCCGGCCTGCCACCCTGAGAGTTATTGGTGTTGCCGTTGCGGTTGTTGTTATTATTATTGCGGTTGTCGTTATTGTTGTTCCGGTTATCCCTGCCACCGAAGTTTTTACGGAACTGATTGCGGCCCGCCGGGTATTCATCTCTTTCTATGCGAACGGGCTGATGCTTGACAAAAGGGCGGTTATTAAATTCCAATTCGCCTTTGCTCATGCTGCGCAGTTCAGTTTGTATAGTATCATCATGCACGAGTTCCTTGTGCCAGTTACTATAGGTAAGTTTCATGTAATACGCAATTGCATTTGCAAAGCCCTGCTTTTTTTCAGGGTTTTCTTCCTTCAGCGCCTTATCCATCACAACTTCAATGTTCTTGCCCAAGTGGTTGAATCTCGGGTATTTTTTAGGATACGCCAGTACTTCGGGTTTTGCCTTTAATGTTTCCCTCGTGGGGATCGGGTAAGGGCTTTCCACATCCAAAGCAAAATCACTTATCAGGAAAAGATGGTCCCAGAGCTTATGGCGAAAATCTTCTACGTTCTTTAAATGCGGGTTAAGGAAACCCATCAGTTCTATCACCGCATATGCGTTGCGTTGCCGTTCTTCTCTGTCTTCCAGGGTGAGCAGGTACTCCACCATTTTTTGAATATGCCGCCCGTACTCCTTCATAATAAGGAAGTTTCGGGTGGTGTTATATTCCATGTTATCTACGTTCATCATATAGGGCAAATATACGGTTTTTGAGGTTTTGAGGGGTGTTTGGTATTTATTGACTTTTGTCAACAGCCAAGATTAATAGAGGTTATAATTTTGAATTTTATCATAATTCACATTCTATGATTTCCGTTACTTGTCGCGTAAATAAACCTGCAAATTATACAGAAAATATTGTGTTTAGATTTATAGGTGTACTGTTTTTAAGTGTATGGATTTATTTCTGTGCAACTGCCATAGACAGGCAGGATTGGTGGCTGGAAAACATTCTTGTCATTTGTTTTGTTTTCGGCCTGATAGTGTGCCAAAAAAGGTTTATGTTCTGTGATAAGAGCCTTGTTTTTATTTTCGTTTTTCTATTGCTGCATATCTATGGCGCAAGAACGGCGTATACTCAAAATGAACTTGGCGAGATACTAAGAAACATATGGAACCTCGATCGAAATCCTTATGACCGAATTGTTCATTTCAGTTTTGGGTTTTTCATGGCTTATCCGTTTACCGAATTTTTCCAAGTCAAATTTGCCGTTGCGAAAAAATACATCTTTGTTTTGGTGACGATGGCCATCCTTTCCTTTGCAACCATATTCGAATTAATTGAGTGGGGTGTGGCTGCATGTACGGATTCGGCCACGGGCGAAACTTATGTAGCCACACAAGGTGACCCATGGGATGCACAAAAGGATACTATATTGGCTGTGTTAGGAGCAGTGATATTTATGAGAATTCAAAGACAAATATCAAAGCTGTTTGATAAGTGAGGTAGTTGAGGGCATTAAATCAATGGTATTATATTCATGACAAAAAACTTAAAAATTAAATAAATGAAAAAGACATTTTTCTTACTGACATTGTTGATAACCATATTTATATCCTGCAGGAAAAATACTGATAATTCAAATACCTTTCCCGCAGAAACGAATGAAGGAAGAAATACCCTGGGATGCTATATTGACGGTACGGCTTTTATAGCAGCTACAACTTTATTTGGACTCGTTAGCCCCTTAAATGTAAGCTACTATCGGGATTCCACTTCAATATATAAAGCAGGATTCTTATCTATCGGGGGTATTGATGCACGGTATCAGGATAACATTGCAGGGAACCTTGTAATAAATAAACATAATGTCTTTGGGGTTGGTGAATATAATTTAGTACATGTCAATAATTGTGCGAGTACCTATGGATGTGATGGCATTGGATACTATAATGCAAAGACAGGCAAGACATATTTTGCCGAATCAGGTAAGTTGACAATAACCAAACTTGACACATTACAAAGAGTAGTTTCAGGGACTTTTAGTTTTATGGCCAAAGACACATTAGGAAACATAAAACATATTACAAGGGGAAGATTCGATGCTAAATATTTTCGTCCATAATGCAAGTTTAAAATCATTAGGAATTAGCCGTGCCGTTTCGTGTGTCCTGAAACGGGGCTGTGGGGGGGGTATCATTTTAAATATGACGCCCGTATTCCTTTATGATAACGAATGTTCGGGTGGTGATATATTTCATGTTATCTCTGTCATCATATAGGCAATCTAAAATTTTTGGTGGTTTGGTTAACGTAGATAACTCACCCGATCAACCTTTTCGCAGTAGGCAGGTCTATTTCTTTTTCCCATTTAGCTACAACAATTGTTGCAACAGAATTTCCGATAAGATTTGTAAGTGCACGCCCTTCACTCATAAAGCGATCTATACCAAAAATTAATGCAATAGCTGCAACGGGAATATGACCGACAACAGGCAATGTTGCGGCAAGCACTATAAAGCCGCTGCCCGTTACACCCGCTGCGCCTTTAGAGGTCAGCAAGAGTACAAGGAGCAGCGTAATTTGCTGCCCGATATCTAACGGGGTATTTGTGGCTTGGGCAAGAAAAACAGCAGCCATTGTTAAGTATATGGATGTACCATCCAGGTTAAAGGAATAACCGGTAGGGACAACAAGACCTACTACAGGTTCTGAGCAACCAACTCTTTCCAGCTTTTTAATAAGACCCGGCAGCGCCGCCTCAGATGACGAAGTACCTAATACGATCAGTAATTCTTCTTTTAAAAATGACAGCAGGCGAAATAAATTGAACCCTGCATATTTTAAAATACTCCCGAGTACGATCACAATAAATAAAATGCAGGTAAGATAAAAAGATGCCATCAGTTGCCAGAGCTGTGTGAGGGAACCCACCCCGAATTTACCGATCGTAAAAGCCATTGCTCCCAGCGCGCCGAGAGGTGCGAGCTTCATGATCATTTTAATGATCGTGAATAATGCATCTTCCAGGGACTGAATACCTTTTAAAAGAGGCGCCGCTTTCTCCCCGATGCGGGACAAGGCAAAACCCAGCAGGACAGAAAAAAACAATACCTGCAGAATATTCCCGGTGGACAGGGCATTTACTATATTATCCGGGATGATGTGCATTAAAAAATCTGCAACAGATTCATTTTTGCTGCCGGTAATATAAGTATCTACAGATTTTGTGTCTAATGCTGCAGTATTCGCGTTCATACCTACACCGGGTTTCAACACATTAATAACGATAAGACCGATAATTAATGCAAGGGTTGTTACTACTTCAAAATAGAGAATGGCTTTTAATCCGACACGCCCGAGCTTTTTGGTGTTTTGCATACCGGCAATGCCGGTTACTATGGTACAAAAAATGATAGGGGCGATCATCATTTTAATGAGCCTGATAAAGCCATCTCCCAAAGGTTTCAGCTGCGTGCCCGCCGAAGGCCAAAAATGGCCGATAAATATGCCGATTAAAATAGCAATGATGACCTGTACGTAAAGGACTTTCAGATATTTCATCAGTTATTTAATGGATGCAGTTATGAACAATTGCTACTTAATTAAAATTAAGAATTATAAATGAGCCCTAATGCAAGGTTCCAACCCCAACGTTTTTCCGGTTTCGCCAAATATGCTGAACACAATGCCGACTTTATTTCTCTCTCAATACCGACCACAGGTTATTTATTGACTTTTGTCAAGAGCGCCGACCGGAAGCTCCTGTAATTTTGTTTTCCAGACCGGAAGACTTGAAGGCCCCCAGAAAAAAGGGACACTATTTACGAGAACCAAAACATTGACAAATGAATAAATTAAAATTCACAAAAGACGAGGGCTCGGGGTTTTATAAAGAACTTAAAGAGAAGACCGATCATTATTTCAATGAAAAAGGTATTCCTAGGACCGGTAATAAGATCATGGTCTTTAAGATCGTGCTGTATTTCGGTTTTGATATACTGTTTTACTGTCTTATGCTTACAAGCACAACAGTATTCGGATTTTACATCTTTTATTTACTGATGGGCCTTTCGGTTCTTCTCACGGCTTTTAATGTATCTCACGATGCGGCACACGGCGTTGCGGTTAAAAGTAAATTTTGGAATAAGCTGTTATTTTCTTTGAGCTTTAATCTTCAGGGCAACAACGCTTACGTATGGGGAAAGAATCACAACGAATCCCATCATTTATATACGAATGTAGAAGGCAGCGATATAGATGTGCTGAATAACCCGGCATTTCGCATGACCGAAAGCCAGGAGCTGAAATGGTTTCACCGCTACCAATTTATTTATGCTCCTTTTCTTTATTTATTATACTCTGTAAACTGGTTTTTTTTCAGGGAAACACTGATGCTGTTTAATTATTCGAGCAGAACAATAAAAATAGCAATTCCAAAAAGCGAAGTGATTAAATTAATCGTTTACAAACTGCTTTACATCGGTTACATGATCATCCTTCCTGTATACCTTTTACCTTTCGGCTGGTCAACGGTTTTGGTAGCATTCTTTCTGAACCATTTTGTTGTGTCCCTGTTGTTTGTAGGTGTATTGGGTGTGTCCCACTTATCGGATTTTGTACAGCATCCTGTGCCTAACGAAGAAAATAAGCTGAACATGAGCTGGCCTAAACTGCAGATGTGTACGTCTGTTGATTACAATGCAGACAGTAGATTTTTCAATTGGACTTTAGGGGGTTTTAATGCGCATGCCTTACATCATTTGCTGCCTAACATTTGCCACGTTCACTATTTGGGAATTCTCCCCATCTTTCGTGAATTGGCTGAGAAACACGGATTGATCTATATGGAAATGCCATATCGAAAATCCTTAGCATCACATTTTCGGTTTTTGAAAGCAATGGGCACACATCAAAAATTTAATCCCATTCCTTATGAGAGATAAGCACATACATATTGCACAGGACAGCGAGTTGCTTAAAACCATTTACCGGCAGGTGAATGAGGAGCTTGTAGTTGATAAGCAGAGTTTCACTTTGAAGATCTGCACAAAATTTATTTTTTACTTTGCCTTTTCTTTATTCTGCTATGCTGCATTGTATACCGTGACCGGCCCGGTTTATTTTATTTTTTGCTTCGTCCTTTATGGTTTCGTATCCCTGCTCTTTGCATTTAATTTTTCGCATGATTTTTCACACAACACTGTATTTAAAAGTAAAAAGTTAAACAACCTTTGTTTTATAATTATTTACACTTTAGTGGGAGCGCATGGTGAGGCATGGAAACAAAGGCACATCAATTCGCACCACTACGCACCTAATGTGGAGGACTATGATTCTGATCTGAGTATCTCAAAACTCATAAGGATCATTCCGAATAGTGAGTATGTATGGTATCATCGTTACCAGCACCTTTACGCACCGCTCGCCTATACAAGCTATTCTCTCTTTTGGATATTTATCAAAGACTTTGTTATTCTCTTTTCAAAAGACGAATACACACCAAAAAAAGGCGTGAGGTATCACCTTTCCTTTTGGGTACAAAAATTATTCTATCTCAGCATTATTCTTGTACTGCCGTTATTGTTTTCCGGGCAGGCTTGGTACGTTGTGGCTGCAGGCTTTTTAATTATGCATTTAAGCCAATCTTTGTTTTTGCTGTTTACATTTTTTATGACACATCATGTGGAATCTACTGCATATCCGACAACTGATAAAAATGGGTTCATAAATTCTTCCTGGTTGATGAATCAGATAAAAAGTTCAAATGATATGCATCCTTTCAGCGAACCGGCAAACTTTATACTGGGCGGTTTCAACAACCATATTGCACATCATTTATTCCCGCACGTACATCATATTCATTACCCCCAACTCAACAGGATACTGTACGGCATTTTGTTGAAGAATGATATCGAACCCAATCAGACAACGTATTGGGGAGGGGTGGTTTCGCATTTGAGGTTATTGAAAAGGATGAGTTATGAAGCCTCCTGAAAATGATGTTTCCTGATTTTTTTGCGGAAAACCATGCCGGCTGCAGGTACTTGCCCAATTTTTATTTTACTTCCGTTGAGCAAATAATGCAGAATTGCATTTTTAAAAGAAATCCTTTTTTGTAATGAGCTAACAAACAGCGTTTAAGTGGCAGAAAATAATTACAGCCATCTGAAATCATTGTGCTTAAATGCATTGAACCAGTCATTGGGAGCAGGGTTAGTTTGCTTCCACGGCATGTCTTTTACGCCATATCCTTCAAGCACATGGTATGTTTGACCCAGGCAATTATTTGATATTCCCTGGAAACCCCTCATCTTAGTTTCTTCAGCACTTCTATCGCCGAGCACAATGAGCACTTCATCGCCTCCTACTATTGTTTCTTAAAGTTTTCAATTTGGCAGATTTTAATAATTAAAATCAGATCATAAGTTATTTCCAAACTACGCAAAACATTTCTGCAGTACCATGAACCTTTGCCAGATTTCCTTCCCAAGTCGTGCCACCCCATGCTCTGTTTAAATCCGTCCAGGATAAGAATGTTGTTCTGTTATTAGTGACATAATATCCCGTAGCCGTTCGTGCAAATGCCACAACCCAATGGCCAACACCCCAAAAATTTTTGCCAAATACACCCATATCCATCATGATAATACATGGCAGCCCCATGTCTATATATTTATTTAACTTATCTCTTCCTTTAAACCATGTGTATTTTATGCCGTATTTTTTATAGCCATCTAATGCAAAGTTTACCTGGTTCCAATCGGTTCCTATATCGTTTGAAGGAAAGCCGGGAACAGTGATTCTTGGCGGAGCATATTTATACAATTCACTCGCAAAATGGGGGGCATTTTTTTTCCATGCATCTTTTAATCCCGCATTCCACATGGCGGTGGCAACGGCCGCCTGGCCACACGTATTATTTATATTCGGAAAGTCATGATTTGTGAATTGGAAAATCGTGCGTCCGCCGCCATCCAGAGGATCATCACCTCTTGTCCTTTTTTGGGGTCCTCTTACACCCGTTACAGGAGCCGGCCCTTTTTTTACATTTTTTTCTATCTTCTTTTTTTCCGCCTCACTTACGGGTTTTGCTTTTTTTGAATATTTTATCTCCTTAAAGGGCGAACCCTCAATTGTAGGCTCTGTCTGAGCAAAAGAAGAATTTGTTGGCAATTGTAAAATTGCCAATGAAAAAATAATGAATAGAAATTTGCTGAGGTTTGTTGTTCTCATGTTAGTTCGGTTTTGTTGACATATTAAATATAGTTCTTTATTACTCGAAGTTTGAGGCATAAAATTTTAAAAACAATACTTAAAATGCAGTATATTGAATTAACCCCTATGATGTAACTGTTTTTAAACAGAATTTTGAACTTATTATTGACACACAAATAATAAATAAATTTTTAAGTGCTTTTTATGCTAACCCAAAATCTAAACCTTATGAAACGTATCTTGCCCGAAAAAAATGAAAAAATTTCTACTGTCACTGATTATTATATCGGGTTCCGTTATAGTAAATGCTCAGCCTGCGAGCGAAAAGTTATTTAAAGAAATGATCTCAAATATGCCAAACTACCAAAGCAGTCCGGGAACAAGCCTTTCCCTGGTCTTTCAGGAGTTCAGCATGTCTAAACCGGTACAGCGCACATTGGAGTACGGCTACAATAAAGCGTCGGATAAAAGTACAAAAGTTTACAAAGTTATTGCCCGTTTTAGCTTGTCTACTCAGACTTATAACACTGCTACGGGTAAAAAATATTCTTTCTCAACTAAGGAATACAGAAGGCCTTATGATTTTTATACAGATAAAAATAATCGTTGGGTTTGTGTTCCTGTGGGTCTCTCCAAGGGTTTTTACTAAAAGAGTCGACAACATACCTGCTGGAAAAATGAAATTTGAATCACTCGCCATGTTGCCTGGCACACGCAACACGTTAGCCTGTTTATTTTCCCCAAATCAATGCAGCTCTATTTGTCTGTAAATTCTTTTTTATGTTCCCTTATGAAGTTCACCTGTACTTGATGTAAGTTTTCCATTTTGTATAAATCATAAAATTCGTCGTCGAACCTGTCTAATGGTTAGCCGTCATTAGATCTGCTAAACCCTTTTATTGTCCCTGCTTGATGTTGAGTTATTTTGTAGGCTCACGTAAAATAGGTCATGACATTATTTCTAAAAAATACCCCACATTGAAATAAGCCGCTTGATGTTATTCAAAATGAATTGTTCGTATTAACTTCAATCGGGACTTTTCTGTGACTAAAAAAACCTCTCATACCCTCATCCGCTGTATCCTCACCGCATTCAAAATAGCCAGCAATGCCACACCCACATCTGCAATAACCGCTTCCCATAAACTTGCAATACCACCTGCACCGAGCACAAGCACCAGCACTTTTACTCCCATGGCAAGGGTTATATTTTGCCACACGATATTCCTTGTGATCTTGCCTATCTTAATAGCATCTACAATTTTAGATGGTTGGTCATTCTGAATAACAATATCCGCGGTTTCAATAGTAGCATCGCTGCCCAGGCCGCCCATCGCTATTCCCGCATCTGCAAGTGCTACAACAGGCGCATCATTTACGCCGTCTCCTGTAAAAGCAATGCGCATCCCTTGATCTTTCAGCGCCTGTACTTTCTCTACCTTTCCTTCCGGCAACAGGTCACCGTAAGCATTATCAATTCCCAATACCCCCGCCACTTTAGAAACGACAGCTTGCTTATCGCCGGAGAGCATTACGGTTTTAATGTTGAGCTTACGCAGATCATCAATAGCCTGTTTTGCATCTTCTTTTATCTCATCGGCTATGGTAATATAACCGACATATTTATCATCAATAGCAATTATCACGATCGTATCCACCAACTGTTCTACCTCCGCGGGAAATGCGATTCTGAACTTCTTTAATAATTTTACATTGCCCGCCATGATCTGTTTCCCCGCTACAACTCCTTTCAGGCCATGCCCGGATATTTCCTCCACGTTTTCAGCATGCAGATCTTTTGCTGCATCGCCGGCATATTCAACTACAGCCTTTGCCACGGGGTGCGTAGAATTGCTTTCCAATGCCGCAGTCAGCTTTACCAATTCATTCTTATCAAAATCTGATGTAACTATTTCCTGAACTTTAAATACACCCTTGGTAAGTGTACCCGTCTTGTCCATCACCACTGCATTTATTTTCGTCATCACATCCAGGAAATTTCCGCCTTTAAATAGTATGCCGTTGCGGGAAGCAAGGCCTATGCCGCCGAAATAACCAAGCGGAATAGAAACCACCAATGCACACGGGCAACTGATCACCAGGAAGACCAAGGCACGGTAAAACCAATCATTGAAAACATAATCATCAACAATAAAATAAGGTACCACCGCAACAGCCAGCGCCAGCGCAAAAACAATTGGCGTATATACTTTTGCAAAACGGCTGATGAATAATTGTGTCTGTGATTTGCGTGCGGTAGCATCCTGCACCATCTCCAGGATCTTGCTCAGCTTGCTGTCTTTAAAGAGGGCTTTGACTTTTACTTCCGTGACCTTATCCAGGTTTATCATGCCCGCCAGCACTTGTTCACCTTTGCGCTTTGTATCCGGTTTACTTTCCCCGGTGAGTGCAGCAGTATTAAAGGAAGCCGTTTCAGAAAGAAGCTCGCCATCAAGGGCCACTTTTTCTCCTGACATTATTTGTATGGTCTCATCGATCTTTATTTCGGTAGGGTGAATTACTTCTTTTGAGCCGTTTCGTAAAACGGTAACTGCATCCGGCCTTATATCCAGCAAAGCTTTTATGCTTCTTTTAGCCCTGTTCACCGCAGCATCCTGGAACCACTCGCCGATGGAATAAAATACCATTACAGCCACACCCTCACTGTAAGAGCCGATGGCAAATGCGCCGATAGTTGCCACACTCATTAAAAAAAACTCATTGAAAAAATCAAATCGTTTGGCCTTGCGCCAGGCAAGATTCAATACGCCGTGGCCTGCCAATAAATAAGCAATCATATAAATGATCAGGTCGATCGGGAAGGTCGGTTTATAATAAAAAGCGTATTCCAAAACCAGCATTCCTAAGAGAATGGCAAAAGATAGCAGCAGAGGCACATGGGATTTCCATCCGGGCGCATCACCGCTATTGTGATCATGATCGTCATGGTCAACATGCTGTGATGCTTCGTGGTTGTGATCAGAATGAGATGAGTTTACCGTTCCGGGTGCGGTTGTTTTCGCCAAAGTTTTTTCGGAAGAATCTTTTTCGTCGGTATCGCAACAATCATGTGCCATCAAAACTTTTTAAGCAATAAAGAAAGAGATAATGCCTGTCACTACTAATGTGATCCCGGTAATAATGCCGGAGTTATGTTCGAGCCGATGCCAGTTTAATTTCAAAACACCTTTGTAGGCAAACCTTACCCAGAGCACCATCCCGGTAACAGTAATAATAAGGTACATAGCTGCAATAAAAAGCACAGCGCTCACGCCATGTGCACCCGCAAGTAAAAAATAAGCTTCTATTTCCATGCACGGCGATAAGAACATCGCCACTACCAGCGACATGATGATCTTATTTTTAGAGAGAGCCGGTTTAGGACTGTTGTGTAAATGAAAATGGTGGTGGCGGTGGTGCTGGTAAATGAAAAATAAACCCAGAAGTATCAGAAATACCGGGGCAATGTAATGCGTGAAATATTCCAGCGATGCGGAAAGTTGATAACCCAACAGCCCAAGAAGGATACCGATGCTTATTGTGCTCAATGCATGCGCCAGGCCGGATAGGAACGTAACCCGTGTCACTTCCTGCATGCTCCAATTTTCTTTTCTGCCTATTGCAAGTACCGGCAGCCAATGATTCGGGATCACCGCATGCAACAGGCTCAGTAAAAGGCTTCCGATAAATATGCTGTACATGCGGGAGGTGAGTTATGCCAATAAAAAAAGTTGCGGAAGCAATATCCGCAACTTTTATAAATTAAAGGAAATTGATTTTAAGAAAAGGCCTGAACCATTCCTAAAACGGAAGCAAGCATCATTACACATTTCCAACAGTAAGTTCTTTTCATTTTTATTGATTTTATACATGTAAAAATACATGTTACAAAGTATTGGTTTTGTTAATGATTGCCTGCAGGTCAGCAGGTATTTCCATCGGGCGCAAAGGGGGGACATCAGCGCCACCGGTATTGCCAAGAGGTATCACGCCTACAAAAGATTTTACACCACCAACGAGCAGCCTGGGTATCTGGCCGATGATCTCTTTGGTGTTTTTCAGTTTGATCCCGAAGCGCAGCATTTTCCAATGAACCGCAGTATGTTCGGCCGGGTAAGGTTGCCCGAGAATATGTGCCCTCTCCAAATGCCGCCAGCTCTCCCGATAATGCTTATTGCTAAATGCCGTGCGTGCAAGTTCTGATTCGGCTTTGTAAAAAGGCTTGAGCGCCGAAGGCATGGTTGTAAAGAATTTCATCGCTATCTATTAAATAATGAATCAATTTTTATTTCAGCTTCCACCTGATACCGCCGTAGAATTCTCTTCCCCTCGTAGGCCCCCATGCAGATGATATATCAAAATAAGGACTGAAAGGATCCTGCCAGCTTAAGATGGGCTGGTTCTGCCTGAAGTTAAAAATGTTTTCGCAGCCCCCGTATATTTCAAATGCCTTAAAAATATAGGTCAGTTGCCCGCTTGCGGTAGTGTAATTTTTTGAATAATCCGGCCGTTGATAAATAGCGGGATTTGATTTTGTATCCGGTAACCGCTGCTTGCCGTACCAATGCACATTCATGTCTGCATGAAATTTATTTCCCGCCGGCTTATAACTGAATGTAGTAAGTACTTTATGTTTGGCATTGAAGGGCAGCACTTGTTTTACCGCGCCGTTCATCCGGTACACATCTAAATAATTATAGCCAAGTTTAAATTCATATGCTTTGTATAATTTAAGAAAAAGATCTGTTTGAAAACCGTTGCTGATGCTCTTGCCGGTAAAGTTTTTTACGATCGCTTTGGTAGGATCGCTGTCATAATCCGGGAACACCTGGTTCTTAAAATCGGTGCGGTAAAAATCCCCGCTGATATAGCCGGAAACATTTTTACCCGTAAACTTTTGTGTAACATTTATCCCGGTGTTCAATGCTTTTTCCGGTCTGAGGGCTTCTGCAAAAATGATATTCCGGGAACTTGCAAGCAAGCCGATATTTTCACTGAACAGGTTTATCGTACGCCAACCCGTACCGATATTAGCTCGAATCGTTGTGTTTGGCGTAGGATCATATTTCAGCAACGTACGTGGGGTAACAAAAAACCCAAATTGATTGTGATTATCACCTCTGATGCCCGCTATCCAGGTAAGTTTCCCTTTGAAAAAGCTAAGTGTATTTTCTGCAAATACACCGGCAATGTTTTCAGTACGCTTGTATTCCCCGTTATAATTTCTTTTAATGATCGTATCTGCGAAGCCTATCTTCTCCGCAATGTTCATCGTTTTTAAACTAACCCCGGTTTTTAAAGTATGGTTGTCGTTATTGTTCAGCTCATACTGCAGGTTCACAAAAGAATTGGTCTGTTTAGCCTCATAAGATACCGGGCCGAACCATGAAGACTGGTCCTGGTGAAATGCAGACGTGTACAACACTACGCGGTGCTTCTCATCAAAACGATAACCGGTCTTGGCCCACACTTCAGGTTGGTTAAGCGAAACTGTATTTCCGTAAACGGTGCTGCTGCCTTTATGCATACCGGGCGTGTAAAACGTTTGACCGCCTGTCCGCTTTTCATTTAAAAACCGAAGGGTTATTTCAAAGCTTCTGCCAAAATCTGCTTCCTTCCCTATCTTCCACTTATTCAAAACCATGTACCGTGTCAGTAAAGGAAGATCAAGAAAATTATCTTTGTCTTTATCCGTTTTGTTTGCGGGCTGCACGGTATGAAATGCAAGGAGGCTGTGCCATTTGCCTGTTTTAAAATTGGAATTCAGATTAAGGTGTTTTTCACCGAAGCTGTTCATGTACACATTTGCAAAAAGCTTTTCAGTGGCATTGGGTTTTTTTGTTTCCACATTTATTTGCCCGCTGATGCTTTCAAAGCCCTGCAATACACTGTTTGCACCTTTAGAAATATAAATATTATCTACCAATGTGCCGGGTATGCCGCTGATGCCGTAGGTAAAAGTTAATCCCTGTATCATCGGGAAGCCATCTATCAGCACCTGGTTGTACACACCGGAGAGGCCGAGTATGCGGAGTTCTTTTGCATTCGTAATAATGTTGGTTGTTTGCGGTTGTACAGATGATTGGGTTTCAAAACAACCCGCAAGGTCGCAGCACGCCGATTTCTTTAATTCAAGAGACGTGAGTATTTCTGTTTTAAATGGGGATTGGTTGGAAAGGATAATACCCTCTTTTGTTGCACGCACCACCACGGCATCCAGCGATGTTTTATCCCGCAGTCTCAACCTGATTTCCGCAACATTATTTACCGAAATGGTATCTTTCAAATAACCATTGTAGCTGGCCACCAATTGATCAGCGCCGCTTTGCAGCGGGAGAGTGAACATTCCCTTTTGATCGGCAATGGTTCCTTTTTTGGCATTGAGCCACATAACAGAAGCGCCCGGCAATGGTTTACTGTTGGTATCTGTTACTGTACCCGTTATCGATTGGGCATGCGAAATTATGGGGAGGAAAAAAACGATGCAGAAAAATAACCGGCGTATCATTAATTTTTTACTTTGTAAGGCCTGTCTTTGGGGTCTGAGCAACCCGCAGTATTTTCTATTGCTGCAAAGATCTGACTTGTTTTTACCAAAGCAGGATTATAGGAAATTTTAAAAACAGATTTGGCGGCCGCCTTGCCCGGTATTACTGAGCTCACCCCCGCTATTTCCTTTACATTATCGGATAATGTTATGAGGTCACCCGCGCAGGTAATTCCCTTTATTTTAACGGTTATTGTTGTATCCCCTTCTTGCTGTTCTATAGCTGTCTGAGCAAATGCAGGTACACTTAAGAAACCGGAGATCAAAACGAGCAGGTATATTTTTCTGAGCATAAGATGTGATTTAATGAAAATTCCGGGCTCTATTGATTAGCAGTATAGCCGACAGTGCAAGTTATCGCTGTTTGCAGAAAATGGGTGTTATCGGAACATATTAATTGGGGTTTTTATAAAAAATTAACAGCCACAGCAATTCACATAATGCAGCCGCAGGGGTAATTACAGGAGAAAATCAGATCCGGCAAACAAATTGTTAAAACAAATTTGTTAGGTTCACCTAACATTATTACTTTTGTCTCCTAAACTTATTCAGATGTACTCGGGTGTTTCTAAACTTTTATTCACTTTTTGCGGTATGCTGTGTTTCGCTTTTGCAGATGCGCAAACGGCTTCTGTTTCAGGAATCATTAAAAACGACACTTTGCCGGCTGAGGCAGTTACAATAAAAATTGGAAATCGGGGAACAGTAAGCGATAGCCTCGGCTTTTATTCTCTTTCTCAATTAAAACCCGGCGGTCACACAATCAGTTTTTCTAAGGTTGGTTATGCCGGCATCACAAAAAAAATATTTTTAAAAGAGGAGGAAAATCTAATACTCAATACGGAGCTGTTACAAAACAAGGGAAGCTTAGATGAAGTGGTGGTAACAGGTACATTAAAAGAAGTAAAAAGAATGGAAAGCCCTGTTCCCGTGGAGGTGTACAGCCCCGCTTTTTTCCGGAAAAATCCTACACCAAACATTTTTGATGCATTGCAGAATGTGAACGGCGTGCGCCCCCAATTGAATTGCAATGTTTGCAATACGGGAGACATTCACATCAATGGCTTGGAAGGGCCGTACACCATGGTGCTCATAGATGGTATGCCCATTGTGAGCAGCCTTTCTACGGTGTATGGCTTATCCGGTATTCCCAACAGCCTCGTAGAAAGAATTGAAATTGTAAAAGGCCCCGCATCTTCTTTATATGGCAGCGAGGCAGTTGGCGGGCTCATAAATATCATTACCAAAAAACCGCAAAATGCCCCGGTTTTTTCTGCAGATGTTTTTGCCACTACATGGAATGAATACAGTGCAGATCTCGGGTTTAAATTAAATGCCGGTAAAAAAACATCTGTGCTTACAGGCGTCAATTATTATAACTACAATACAATATTTGACAATAACAAAGATGGCTTTACAGATATGACTTTACAAAAACGGATATCTGTTTTTCAGAAATGGAACATACAGCGAAAAGAAAATCGCTTATTCAGTTTTGCTGCCAGGGTGTATGATGAAGAGCGGTGGGGCGGCGATACCCGCTGGAACAAAACATTTCGTGGGGGCGACAGCATTTACGGCGAAAGCATCTATACAAAGCGTTTTGAATTTTTAAGCAGCTACCAATTACCGGTAAAGGAAAAATTCATGTTGTCCTTTTCATATAATGACCACGACCAGGATAGCCGCTATGGTAACGTATCTTATATAGCAAAGCAGAAAATAAGTTTCTCTCAGCTTACCTGGGATAAAACACTAAGCAAGCATGATCTGCTGTCAGGTATTGCCGTTCGCCATACTTATTATGATGATAATACCCCGGCAACACACAATTCAGGCGGCAAGACGGGTGCACAGAATGTTTGGCTTCCCGGCATTTTTGTACAAAATGAAATAACATTAAATCCTGCTCACAAAGTCTTATTGGGTTTCAGGTACGATTACAATTCAGATCATGGTAATATTTATACCCCCCGTGTGGCATACAAGTGGAGCATCAATAAAAACAACATCATTCGGCTTAATGCAGGTACCGGTTTTCGGGTAGTGAATTTATTTACAGAAGATCATGCGGCATTAACCGGTGCGAGGACGGTAGAGATAAAAAATGAATTGAAGCCGGAGAAAACGTATAACGTTAACCTCAATTACCTTAAAAAAATATTTGCAGGCAACGGAACATTTATAGGCCTGGATGTAAGCATGTGGTATACATATTTTAACAACAGGATCATAGGTGATTTTGATACTGATCCCGATAAAATTATTTACGATAACCTGCAGGGATTTGGGGAAAGCAAAGGCCTGAGTGCAAATATAGATGTGGCTTTCAGCAGTGGCCTGAAAATACTGGGCGGTGTTACTTTTCAAAATGTCTCCACAACAGAAAACGGGATAAGAGAACGCCAGATATTAACCGAACCATTCACCGGCACATGGGCAGTATCCTATAAAATAAAACCACTGAACCTGAGCATTGATTATACCGGTAATATTTATGGCCCGATGCGTTTGCCCTTGCTCGGAAGTTTAGATCCGCGGCAACCTTACAGCAAAACATGGAGTATTCAGAATATACAGTTCCTGTATTCCGGGTTTAAGAAAACAGAGATTTATTGCGGCGTAAAGAATTTGTTGAACTGGACACCAAACAGAGGCAATCCGTTTATCATTGCCCGAACAAAAGATCCCTTTGATAAGAATGTAAAATTTGATGCCGGCGGAAAAGTATTGGTTACCCCGGATAATCCATATGCGCTCACCTTTGATCCGAATTATATGTATGGTCCCAACCAGGGAATACGTGTTTTTTTAGGGGTGAGGGTAACAATTAAATAAGATCGATGTTCAGGCACATATCCATAACAATTTGCTTTACAATCTTCGGCTTATGTGGCTATACGCAGCTACCTCAATTTTCGTTTTCTCAGTTAGACAGCCTGCAGAAAACAGAACCGAGAAAGGTGGTTGTTTTCATTCATACAGACTGGTGTAAATATTGCCGTGCTATGGAAGAAACGACTTTTAAGAACAGGGAAATAGTAAAGTCCCTGAGCACCGAATTTTACTTTGTTACATTAAACGCTGAAGAGAAAACAGACATTAATTTCAACGGGCACGTTTTTAAATTTAAGCCTACAGGTAACGGAACGGGGACACACGAACTTGCTGAGCAATTGGGAATAGTTAATGGCACGCTTACTTTTCCTGCACTTAGTTTTCTTAACGAAAAGAATGACATTATTTATCAGCAGGTAGATTATATCTCAGATTCTGATCTTAAAAAGATTCTTAAACAGTTACAATGAAATATCCTGCAGTGTTAAAAAGAGGTAATTAATACTTCTCTTTTTGTACCTTTTGATTTATTCGGCATTCCGAATGCACACACTCATGAAAACGATCTGTAAGGCATACTTGTTTCTATTAATGATTTTCAACTTTTCTTGTAAGCCATACCGTACCGAAACGGAAATTATTTTTACGGACAGCTTAGCTCAAAAAGATACACTGCTTATTGGCCAAACCAAAGCAATTGATGCATTGCTGGATAAAAAGGACAGATTATCCTCAGCAATAGCACGTGATACGTTAATGATCGATCCCCTTAAGCAGGGTGAGAACATTAACATCGGTGATGCAGATCCGGAAAAAATTATTCGGTTTGCCGAAAGTCTTGTAGGCACCCCTTATGTGTACGGTTCCACTGATCCGAAAGTAGGCTTTGATTGCTCCGGTTTTATTACATATGTATTTACAAATTTTAAGATCAAGGTCCCGCGTTCATCCGTTCAATTTACTAATGTAGGCAGAACTGTTCCTATTGAGAATGCGAAGCGCGGAGATATAGCCTTATTTACAGAGCCGGCTTTTAATAACGAGAACAGTACTAAGGTTGGCCATATGGGCCTTATCACATCAAACGAAAACGGCCTCATCAACTTTATCCATTCCACTTCGGGTAAGGCTATGTCCGTTGTGGTTACCCCCTTCAGCGACCATTATAAGAAAAGGTTTGTGCGGGTAGCGAGGATTTTTCCGCAGAATGATAGGTGAAATTAGTTTTTACAACTGCTGCGCCGGATACTTCTTTATTTTTTTGATTAACTATGATGCCGTAAAGGACCGGCCACCCAAAATAATTGGAAATAAAACACACGGTTACACTGTTTTCCTTCTCCTGTTATTAATAAGAACAAGCCATACAAGACAGAGCAACAGTGTAACTTTTTGTATAAATGGAAGAATGATAAGACATTCTCTTGTTTTATAAATCGTAAACGTTACAACACCCATCACAAGGCAAAGTATGCCTAGAGCGAAAAGCGTGTAGCGCCCGGATCTGTATAATCCTATAAACGTTGCCAGAAAGGCAATTCCTCCGAACAAACCGGCATATGTGATAGCCTCACTGTGATACCTTGTGAAAATGAATAATGCAATGGCCATTGAAATAATGCCGCTCACCTGAATGATCGTTTTTAATGTATTGTTTATCAGGAATAGTTTTGGCATACTGTACCAGACGAACATCAGGCTTACACATAGTATTACCATTGCGGTAATAGCAACCGGGGATGCGGGATTCGTTTCGCCGTTGACTGCCTTTTCATTCAACAGATCACACCAGTAATTATGTAAAATGCTGAAGCCTTTTTGGGAGGGATCAAGATAGTTGCCGCCGGGGTACATAAATGCAGCAACTATGTACAAAACAATAAAACAAATTACACCGGCGGGTGGAATAACATTCAGTATTGAGCCCCGATTAGTTGTAAGTCCCGGCATTATTATGAATGAATTTATCTAAGTACGCCTGACGTTGAGTATTTGCAAAGGCCGGGAATTCATTGTTCATCTGCCGCTACAAATATCACATTGAAAATATAAAGTTGAACTTTAAGGCCTTATACCAACCTTATAAAATTTATCCGTTTCTATGATTTTATCACCTCCAGTTCCTTCCCCACTTTTGTAAACGCTTCAATAGCTTTATCCAGATGCGCCTGCTCATGCGCCGCACTCAGCTGTACCCGTATGCGTGCCTGCCCTTTTGCTACCACAGGAAAGAAAAACCCGATAACATAAATTCCCTCTTCCAAAAGTTTTGCTGCAAATTCCTGCGCTACTGTTGCCTCATACAGCATAATAGGAACAATCGGATGTTCACCCGGTTTTATATCAAAACCCGCTGCAGTCATTTTCTCACGGAAATATTTGGTGTTGTATTCCAGCTTATCCCGCAGCTCGGTAGTTTCGCTCAGCATATCCAACACTGCTATAGAAGCTCCTACAATACTTGGTGCAAGGGTATTTGAAAACAAATAAGGCCTGCTCCGCTGACGCAGCATTTCTATGATCTCTTTCTTGCCGCTTGTAAACCCGCCGCTGGCGCCGCCAAGTGCTTTGCCCAATGTACCGGTAATAATATCGATCCTGCCCATTACATTCCGATACTCATGTGTGCCCCGTCCCGTCTTACCGAGAAAGCCCGATGAGTGGCATTCATCTATCATCACAATAGCATCATATTTATCCGCCAGGTCGCATATCTCATCCAGTTTGGCAATGGTGCCATCCATGCTGAAAGAGCCGTCAGTTACGATGATACGGCTGCGCAGTCCTGCAGTTTCTTTGAGTTTGCTTTCCAGGTCTTCCATGCTGTTGTGCTCATAACGAAAACGATGTGCTTTGCATAAACGTACGCCGTCTATAATGCTCGCATGATTCAGCGTATCACTTATGATGGCATCTTCCTCATTAAATAACGGCTCAAAAACACCGCCATTAGCATCAAAAGCCGCGGCATATAAAATAGTATCTTCTGTACCCAGGAAATCAGACAACTTTTTTTCCAGCTCTTTATGGATATCCTGCGTACCGCAGATAAACCGAACGCTGCTCATACCAAAGCCGCGATCATCAATATATTTTTTGGCAGCTTCAGTTACTTTAGGGTGTGCAGATAATCCCAGGTAATTGTTTGCACAGAAATTAAGGACCTTTTTGCCATTAACCGTTATCTCTGCACCCTGTTCGCTGCTGATTACCCGTTCAGTTTTAAAAAGGCCTGCTTCTTTTATTTCTTTTACTTCGTTACCTATCCGCTGTGCAAATGAGTTATTCATAATTATCCGGTTTATACCCGCAAAAATAATGATTTAGGGCTAAGCGATCGGCCCGTTTAAAAGGGAATGATTGATGCAAAAGGATGAAAGGACTACTTAACTGTAAAAATTTTATTTCATAATTGTAACTTTTCCTTTCCTGCGGCGTTAAACATACAAAAGACGATTACAGACTAACTTTACCACCCTTACTCAACCTGCTGCATGACCGAAAGACAATACAACGAATGTGTGAAGCTTTACGCAGATAATGTGTACCGGTTTATTATTAAAAACCTGCGTAATGAAGAAGATGCAAAGGATATTATACAGAGTGCTTTTGAAAAAATGTGGGTGAACAGGGATCAGGTGGACAATGCCAAATCAAAGAGTTTTTTATTTACAGTGGCATACAATAATATGATAGACCACATCAGGAAAAATAAAAGAACAGAATTACGGGAAGAGTTTTCACAAAGTGATCAGGGAGAAGGCAACCAGCAGCAGAATGCAAACCGAATACTGCAGGAAGCTCTCAGCAAGCTCAGTGAAACACAACGCAGCCTCGTAATGCTGAAAGACTATGAAGGTTACAGTTATGCTGAGATCGGAGAGATTACTAACCTCAATGAAAGCCAGGTAAAGGTTTACCTCCACAGGGCAAGGTTACAGTTGAGGGATTACATAGTGCGGCCGGAAAACGTTATTTAGAAACACAATTATAAAAAATTAAAATGCTCATCACCAGAGAAAATTACGAAGGTTTTTTCCTGCTTTATGCAGACGATGAGCTCTGTGCTCCAGATAAAAAGCTTGTTGAAAAATTTGCAGCAGATAATGCTGACCTCCAGCAGGAATTGGATACGCTTAAAGCTGCTGTACTGCGTGCAGAAATATTTTCTTATCCGGAAAAAGCGGGTTTATTCAGCAATGCAGTTTCCCATGTGCATATGCAGGAGAAGCTTCTCTTAGAGATAGATGGTGAGCTTGCTGCTGAAGAAAGTCGTGATTTAAGATCACTTATTCAAACTGATGCTGCTGCCAATACAGAGTATGAACTGCTGAGACAAGTAAAATTGAATTCCGCTGACAGGGTTATTTTTCGGGATAAATATTTGCTGTACCGCCATACTAATAACAATGTGATTATCGGCCGTTTTGTAAGGTGGGCAGCTGCCGCCATTTTATTAGGCATAGGATTATTCTACGGCCTGTCGCTTTTTAATAAAACGAATACGGACAACATCGCAATAACTACACAGCCCGGCACGGAAAAAAAGGAAGCTATAAATCCCGTACAGGATGTTCCTTCTGAAACAGCTATAGCTGATATTGCTGCACCCGCCGAAAGAAAAGAGGAGAAAGTAGCTATTATATCTGACCCGATCAATAAGGTAAGTAAAGGTTCGCCGGCCGGAACATTGGAAAACATTGCACGGAGCATTGCAGCTCCTAAGCCTGAAGCAACACTGCCTCTCACACCTGCGCCGGCTCCCTCCAAACAGGACATTGCTGTCGCGAAAGAAATAATTCCTCAGAAAAACCTGCCCATAATTTCTTCTGTAAATGAAACAGAGAATGTATCTGTTCCTGTTATTAATGAGAGCACATCTCCGCAGGAAAAGCCTGTTGTTCATACGGCATCTTTTGCAGCATCTTTAAAAAATGAGAACCGGATCCTGTACATGGACGAGGATGAAGTAAGACGGTCCAAACCCTTTGGGTTTATCCGCAAAGTAAAAAAATTTGTAGAGCGCACCGCTCAGTTGAAACCAGGCAATACGCTTAGGATAGCCGGGTTTGAATTCAAAGGAGGCTAATCATTCAAAACTTAAAATAATTACATGAAAAGAATTTACTTATTAGCTGCGCTTTGCAGTTTTGCTTCGGTGTCTTATGCGCAAAAAACACAGCCAAAGGATACCGCTTACAATCCCAAATACAACGATACCATGCGGTTTGGTAATGTGATGATCATAAAGAAGAATAAAAGAGCAAAGAATGATACTACGATCATCATAGCAGACAGCATCACACCTAAAAAGAATTCACGAGTAAGCACAAATTACGGTGTGATTGATATCGGTTTTTCAAATTTTAATGACCAAACTAATTATGCGGCTGCCGGCAGTAATCTTGTAAATCGTCCCGGGTTTCCACCCCTCGGTGAGGCTGATTTTAAGTTGCGTGGCGGTAAAAGTATTAATATTAACGTGTGGTTTTTTATGCAAAAATTGCAGCTTGTAAAAAATCATGTAAATCTTAAGTACGGCTTGGGCGTTGAATTAAACAATTATCATTTTCGCTCGCCGATAAGCTTTAAAGAAAATGGTTTGGTCCCTTACACCGGCGGTATGCAAACAAATGCCCCCTTTGTTTTCCGTGATTCTGTGTCATTTTCAAAGAATAAGCTCGCCGCAGATTACCTCACCATTCCGCTGATGCTGAATTTCACTACAGCAAAAAAAACAGGAAAACCCGGCTTCAGTG
>JBGTJG010000145.1:0-3388 GCA_041745235.1 Ferruginibacter sp.
TCGGCAACCTGAAAAGATTAGAATTGCTGCGTACACAACCTCAATTGAAAGATAAACTTTGGGAGAATGCTCTCAAACTACAAAATGGTTTGAAAGAAAGAGGATTCGATATTGGCAAAACTGATTCTGTAGTAACACCGGTTTACATGACGGGCGGTGTGGAAGAAGCAACTGCCATGGTGATGGATCTGCGGGAGAATTATCATATTTTCTGCTCTATAGTAGTCTATCCGGTGATTCCGAAAGGCGATATTATTTACCGTCTTATCCCTACAGCGGTACATAGTTTTGAAGATATAGATGAAACGCTGAATGCATTTGAAGAAACAAAAAAGAAACTGGATGCCGGAAAATATAAATCTGCTGATATTCCGAATATGGCAGAGGCTTAATTAATTTTAAATGCGAAGTTTTACTTCGCTTTTTTTATCGTTATCATTATGAATGGAAATTATAAAATCCCTTCGCAAACACGCATTGGCCATGTACACCTGAAGGTTTCTAACCTAAAACGCTCAATGGAATTTTACTGCGGTTTGCTCGGCTTTGAATTAACGACAATGTACGGTGAGGAAGCGGCGTTCATTTCTGCAGGTGGTTATCATCATCATATCGGGTTGAATACCTGGTACAGCAAAGGAGCCGGCGCTGCACCTCAAAACAACACAGGCCTGTTTCATACTGCTATTTTGTATAAAGAACGAAGAGAGTTGGCATTCATTTACAAAAGATTGCTGGACAGTGAATATCTGTTTACAGGTTTTGCTGATCATGGCGTATCCGAAGCGCTTTACCTGAACGATCCTGATGGTAATGGTGTGGAATTATATTGGGATAAGCCGAAAGAGAGTTGGCCATTAAGTACAACAGGGGCTTTACAGATGTATACAAAACCATTAGACCTTACCAACCTGCTGAAAGAGTTACAAAGCTGATCATTTAACAGGGATTGGATCCGGCAAACATTTTTCCAGGTAGTGCTCTTTAATTCCAAACAGGTCTTTGAGTGCATTTACTTTTTCCATATTCTCAGAGAAAATTTCTTCAGATGATTCTCCTTTTATACCGACAATCAGCACATTTTTCGGTGTATGTTCTTCTTCAATAAAATCGAACACCTTCGTTTTGTAACCGTAAGCCTCCAAAATAAGCGCCCGAATAGAATCCGTTACGATCTCAGCCTGCCTTTCCAAAAGGATACCGTGTTTTGTGATGTGCGTTAATCCATTGGAAGGTGCCATTTGTTTCCTTATCTGTTTATGGCAGCATGGTGCACAGATAATAATTTTCGTCTCTCCTTTTATTCCCGCTGATATGGCATCATCAGTTGCTGTATCGCACGCATGCAGGGCTATCAGCATATCCGCATTATTTATATCGGATTCCTGAATGCTTCCTTTTTGGAAGTGGAGCCCGCTGTATCCGCACTGATTAGCAACCAAATTGCATTTAGTTACAAGTTCATCTCTTAATTCTATGCCTGAGATTGTTGCGTGCATATTTTTCCCTTGTAAGTATTCATACAAAGCAAAGGTGAGATATCCCTTCCCGCTTCCCATATCCACTATCCGAAACCCGGGTTTCATCTCGGCATTATTTAATATACCTTCTATGATCTCCACATATCGGTTTATCTGCCGAAACTTATGCTGCATCTCTTTTTTTACCTTACCCTCTCCGGTAGTAACACCAAGCTCTTTTAGGTATAAAGCATCGCTATCAATGATCCTGTTTTTGATCTTATCATGAGCAAGTACAGGTTCTTTAGCTACAGATAACACCGATTTTGTAACTAATTTTTCATCACCCTTTTTGTCTGTGGTGAAATAATATGTATGGGAGGTTACGTACAGATCTGCATTAAAAAAACTATTATGGAGCAGATCGGTGATGACTTTTACTGCCTCATGTTCTGCAAGATTTTTAGTGATATCTTTTGTGGGGTGACGATAAATAAAAGAAAACAAAACATTTTCTTTTATCACAACAGGCTTTATGTAAACGTTGGTTACATCAGATGTCTTCTCCCTTTTATTGCTCAGTGTGATTTTAAGGAGGGCATTTGCTTTAAATGCAGCGGAAATTATCTGAAGAAATAAGTCAACCTTTTTCATAAATCGTCTTTGCGCAAAGGTAAGTTACCATTCAGTACGCAGCTTTTTATTGAAGGCGACAAATGTTTCTTTTTCATTAGCCTTTTCCCCGAAAAATTTCATCGGAGCTTCCATTTGCTTGGGCCGGAGATAACCCGGTAATGCTGCAGGCTGAGCTTCTGTGCCGCTCATAAAAACAGTGGTAGGAAAAGATAATTGACCGTTAGTAAGGTATAAAGCGAGTTCGTTCACCTTATACGTCGGATTATATTTAAAAGATTTATTATTAAAAGTTACAGTCGCTCTGGATTCGGCATTGAACTTAACCGCATAATAATTTTTATTGATGTAGGCCGCCAGCTTTTCATGCCTGTAAGTAGTTCGGTCCATTTCTTTACACCACCCGCACCAATCTGTATAAATGTCTACCAGGACAGGCTTTGGATTTTTAGCATATAATTCTTTAAGCTCAGAAAGTGTTACCCAATTGATGACCTCCTTTTCAGGGGGTGCAAAAGAAAATGACATCACGATAATGATCAGGGATATAATAATCTGAGGTGCTTTTCTCATCCTTAAAATAGTTTTACTTTGTATCATGAATGAAAAAATACCACAAAAAATCGTAGTGGCAATAACGGGTGCAAGCGGCTCAGTGTATGCTAAAGTTTTATTAACAAAACTATCTCAATTATCTGCTCAGATCGGAGAATTATCTGTAGTGATCACAGAAAATGCAAAGGAAATATGGAAGACGGAACTGGAAGATGAAAGCTATAAAGATTTCCGGGTAAAATATTTTTCCCAACATGATTTCAACGCACCTTTTGCTTCCGGCTCCGGGCAATACGACATCATGATCATCGTTCCCTGCAGCATGGGTACATTGGGCAGGATCGCTACCGGTGTGTCTACTGATTTAATAACTCGCGCTGCGGATGTGATCTTAAAAGAAAGAAGAAAATTGATCTGTGTGGCACGGGATACACCCTATAGTCTCATTCATATTAAAAACATGGAAACCATTACGCTTGCGGGCGGTATTATTTGTCCCGCCACACCATCTTTTTACAGCAAGCCAAAAACGATCGAAGAAGCAGCGGCAACTGTGGTAGATCGGGTGATTGATCTTGCCGGACTTACTCAAAAGAGTTACCGGTGGGGAAACGCCGAAAACTAACAGCAACCAAAAAACAAAGACCAATGACAAAGGGCTGTTGCCTTAATCATTGGTCTTTTAATTATGGTTTAGGATTTCTTTTTTAGCGCAGATCTACAACCTCCACACCGGGATA
>JBGTJG010000146.1:0-8226 GCA_041745235.1 Ferruginibacter sp.
CACGTATTACAGAATAAAATTCCAGGTCTTCATTCACTTTATTTTTCCTGCGAATACCGGCTGTATCGATCAGTACAAATTCTTTATTGAACATATTGTATTTCGTGTGAATAGTATCCCGGGTTGTACCGGCGATATCACTTACAATGGTTCGCTCCTGCCCTATTAATGCATTAAGCAAAGATGATTTCCCCACATTAGGCTGGCCTATGATCGCAAACTTGGGCATGTTTTCATCTTCCGGCACAAGTTCACTGTCAGATGGCATCAGTTCCACAATGGCATCGAGTAACTCTCCTGTACCGCTGCCGCTCACAGAAGAAACGAAGAATATCTGTTCAAAGCCGAGGCTGTAAAATTCACTCGCTTCCAGCATGCGGGTATGGTTATCAACCTTGTTTACCACCAGGAAAACAGGCTTACTGCTTCTGCGCAGTAATTCGGCCATGCTTTCATCCAGATTCGTAATTCCTGCTGCTGCATCTACCATAAAGATGATCACATTGGCTTCATCAATGGCAATATGCACCTGCTTGCGTATTTCTCTTTCAAAAACATCATTGCTGCCCGTAACAAAACCGCCGGTATCTATTACATTAAATGATTTCCCGATCCATTCAGCCACCCCATATTGCCTGTCCCGCGTTACTCCGCTCACATCATCTACAATTGCCTTCCGCTCCTCAAGCATGCGGTTAAAAAAAGTACTCTTGCCCACATTGGGCCTGCCGGTTATTGCTACTGTGAAAGACATGTTGTAATAATAATTTTGTAGTAATGGAATAATTAATAGCCGTATTCTTTTAAATAAATTTCAGTATCCCGCCATTTAGGCCGCACTTTTACATACAATTCTAAGAAAACTTTGCTGTCCAGGAAAGCTTCGATGTCCTTGCGGGCAGAGGTTCCGAGCTCTTTGATCATTTTGCCGCCATCACCGAGAATGATACCCTTCTGAGTTTCACGCTGGACTATAATGTCAGCCCGAATTTTTATCAATGTGGTTTTTTCTTTGTATTCCTGTACTAGTACAGCAGTATGATACGGCAGTTCTTCATGATAAAGCTGAAATATTTTTTCCCTGATCAATTCACTTACAAAGAACTTAACAGGCATATCGCTGATATCATCCCCTTCGTAAAAAGGATGGCCTTCCGGCAAATAATGCAAAATTCTCTCAAGCAGTTCTTTCGTTCCGGTATTTTTTAGTGCTGAGATCAGGATCACCTCTTTGCAATAGGATTGCCCCTCAAAAAACACTTTTAATTTTTCTAATGCTTCAGGATCTTTTACCGCATCTGTTTTGTTGATGACAACGATAACGGGAGCCTTTAATCGTAATTTTTGGAAAATTTCGTGGCTTTCTTCTCCGGGCTCCCTGCCGTCAGCGATAAGTAACGCTACATCAGCATCCTCCAGGCTTCCTTTCACCGCCTGCATCATTTTATCCTGCAGCTTATATTTGGGATCTATGATCCCCGGTGTGTCGGAAAAGATGATCTGGTAATCAGATGTGGTAAGTATAGCTTTAATGCGGTGACGTGTGGTTTGCACTTTATGTGAAACAATGGCCATCTTTTCCCCCATCAATGCATTGAGCAATGTGCTTTTACCCGCATTGGGCTTACCGAATATATTTACAAAGCCTGCTTTCATGTGTTCATCTTTATATTTTTATTTGCCACATGGAATCGCCAATGATAATTTCGATTGGTATGGAAATTTGTTATGGCTTATTTCATTTGAAAAAGGTTGAAGCAGAAAGAGGATAATGAATACCGAAAACTACTTAAAGAAGAGGAGGTAATCAATTCAAAGCCCAAAAATCTGCTGAGAATAAAAAAATCCTCAAACCCGGAGATATGAGGACTTATCTGGTTGCGAAGAGAAGGATCGAACTTCTGTCCGCCTTTCGGCGGATATGAACCCTACTTTTCATTAATCAATGATCTGATAAAATTTCTGCCAGTAGCAGATTTTAATTGCTTTTCTCTTTTTAAAGCCTCACTTTTCAAACTGCACTCCTCCGAATAAATTAGTTCCCAAGGTCTGAATTTAATGGTCCACCCTTTTTTACCTAATTTATTATGCGATTTTAATCGTTGCTCTAAGTCTGAAGTAAATCCTATATAAATTTTATTGTAGGTTAAACTGTACAAAGCATATACAACAAACATTGCAAAGATCTTAGTGTAATTAAAAAAGGCTCAATTGAGCCTTTGATAGTTGCGAAGAGAAGGATCGAACTTCTGACCTTCGGGTTATGAGCCCGACGAGCTACCGCTGCTCTACTTCGCGGTGCAAAGATAAGGTTTTATAGAGTTGCTGCCAAAAGTTTAATAAATTTAGTCTTTGAAACGAGCGGGCTATGAAAAACATTGTTTTCATTATTCTTACAACTGCAGGCAGTTTATTATCCTGTAAATCGTCTGTAAAAGAACAAAAAGATAAAATTTACAGCCGCCACCTGCAGCGGCATATTGATCTTACCGTTATCACCACACCTATGCCTGATAAAAAGGAGAAAATGAATTTGCTGCTGTTCAATAACAGTGAGTATTCAGAGGAAGTGCGGGCAAAAGCAATGATTGACAGTTTATACGGGGCAAAACTGATTCAGCCGCTGACAATGGTGGCTTACAAAGGTGAAACGGAAGATTACGGCTTGGAAGAAACAGGTGAAAAAGGGAATCAGTTCCGAAAATTTAATGAATTTGTAAGTGATGAGCTTTATCCTTTTGCAAAGAAAAAAGTGGTGATCAGGAAATTTAACTCTGTTGCTATCTGCGGCTTTGGCCCGTCTGCATTGAGTGCCTTTGATATTGCTTTTAATCATCCGAATAAGATTCAATCCGCCGGAATGTTCCACCCCATGTTTGCACCCGGTATAGACTTACCTGATACATCTGCCTTCGAAACTATAAGGGGATTGAGGCAACGGCCGCGGCTAAAATTATGGATGACAGCCTCGGAGGGAGATTCATTATCTGTTAAACTGAAAAATATCATTTCGGCAAAACCGAATATCGAAGAACCTGAAATTATGACCACAACGGGTTCAAAGAATACACGGCAGCTGAATGTTCCTGCTAAAAGTTTTGCTGCCTTTTTAATGTGGGCATTCCCCGCATAGTCAGGATGATCACTTCTTCCCGTAATTATGATTTACTTGATCCGTCTGCTTATCTTTGTGATCAGTTCTTTTATTATCACTTGAATTTTCCGGGGTGCTTACGCTTAAACAGGCGTCGGCTGAGATAATACCCGTATAACCTGCACAGGATAATACCTGCGAAGGGAGTAGATTTTTTTAGTACGGGCTTCCCTGCCCGGAATATTCGCCATTTTTTTTTATGCAATTATCAGTCCTCTCTGTGGCTATTCTGTGCGCAGTAAATTCAGCTCACGGCCAGAAAACATTTAATGATACCTCCATTCTGCAGGGTGTGGAGATAACTGCTGTGAAAGCTGCTGAAAAAAACCCTTTTGCAAAAACCAATCTTACAAAAGCAGAAATTAAAGAAAAGAACATCGGGCAGGACCTTCCTTTTATCCTGAACAATACTCCTTCAGTTGTTGTGAATTCAGATGCAGGGAACGGCATTGGCTATACCGGTATACGCATACGGGGTACAGATGCTACGAGGATAAATGTTACGCTCAATGGTATTCCTTATAATGATGCGGAAAGTCTCGGAACTTTTTTTGTAGACCTCCCGGATATCGCATCCTCTGCCGGAAGCATACAGGTTCAACGCGGCGTAGGTACTTCTTCTAACGGCGCAGGCTCTTTCGGCGGAAGCATCAATGTGAGCACAAATGAAGTAAACTTAAAACCGAATATTGAACTGAACAGCACGGCAGGCTCATATGAAACTTTTAAAAACACCCTCATTTACAACAGTGGTATTTTCAAAAAATATTTTACAGTGGATGCACGCATGAGCAACATCCGTTCACAGGGGTACATTGACCGTGCATCGGTTCGCTTGCGTTCTTACTACCTGAGTACGGCATACATGGGAGAAAGAAATTCAATGCGACTCAATGTTTTTACCGGAAAAGAAAGAACCTACCAGGCATGGTATGGGGTAAATGAAGCGGCCAGGGACAGCAATCGCACATATAACAGCGCAGGCACAGAAAGGCCGGGTGTACCTTACGAAAACGAAACAGATAACTATACCCAAACGCATTACCAACTTTTTTTCAACCAAAAAATTTCAAAATATTTAAAAGGCGGAATTGCCCTCTTTCTTACACCGGGTAAAGGTTATTATGAACAATATAAAGCAGCCCAATTCCTATCAGATTACAGTGTCCCCGGTTTTACCAATGCTTCGGAAACAGATCTGATCAGGCGGCTTTGGTTGGATAATAAATTTTACGGTACCATCTACTCCCTGCAATTTGATAAGAAGAACACACAGGTTATTTTTGGCGGTGGTTACAACAGGTATGAAGGGAAACACTTCGGCGAGATCATTTCCGCAAAAGACCAGCCTTCGGTTCCGGCAAATTTCAGATGGTATGAAAACAATGCCCGCAAAAATGATCTTTCGGCATACCTGAAATGGACAGAAAACGTTACTCCTCGCTTGCAAACCTTTGTTGATCTTCAGATGAGGAGAATCAATTATGATATCTACGGCTTCAGAAATAATCCTGCATTAATTATACAAAAAGAATATTCCTTTTTTAACCCCAAAGCAGGCATTACTTACACTCGTGGGTTTTACAAATCATACATCTCTTATGGCCGTGCAGTAAAAGAACCGAACAGGGCCGATTTTGAAGCATCGCTAATCCAACAGCCAAAACCCGAAACATTGAATGACTTTGAAACAGGAATAGAATACAATAAAAATAAAATAAAAGCCGGCGCAAACATTTTTTACATGGTTTATAAAAACCAACTTGTGCAGACGGGTAAAATAAATGATGTAGGCTCATATACAAGAACAAATGTGCCTGAAAGTTACAGGGCAGGAATTGAGTTCTTTGGCAACACGGCAATCAACAAAAAAATATCCTTATCCGGGAACCTTACGCTCAGTAAGAACAAGGTGAGCAATTTTACTGAATATTATGATGATTATGATAACGGTGGCCAGTTGCCAAAATTCTACAGCGAATCCGATCTTTCATTTTCGCCGGAAGTTATCGGGTCTCTATCTGTAAATATTATCCCTTTAAAAAATATGCTTCTTAGTTTTACGGGTAAATATGTCGGGAATCAATTTTTAGATAATTCGTCTGATAACAGTAGAAAGCTGCAGGATTTTTATACGCAGGATGCAAGGGTTGCATATACAATACAAGGGAAAAAACTACCGGAAATAAACCTGTTTCTTCAGGGCAATAATATCTTATCCAAAAAATATGAACCGAACGGTTATACTTTCAGCTATATATCCGGCGGCATTTTGAATACAGAAAATTTCTATTACCCTATGGCACCTGCCAATTTTATTTTTGGAATAAATATGAAATTTTAGACCGGATTACCCTGCCAGGCAAGCATGCCGCCTTCAAGGTTTTTTACATTGGTGAACCCGAGCGTTTCCAGCATCAGGCCGGCCTGCATGCTGCGTTTACCGCTGCGGCAATAACAGATGAGCTCCTCGTTTTTCAGGTCTTCAATCTCATCTGTCTGCAACGCCATTAATTGACCAATGGGGATGAATGTGCCGCCTATATTAAACGCTGCCCTTTCGTCCGGCTCTCTAACATCAAGCAGGTTAATTTGTTCGTTAGCATTAACTCTTTCCTTTAATTCCTGTACAGTTATGTTTTTCATTCGGGAGTTATATTGGTTTCTGTTGAATCTTTAAGATAACGCATCACAGGAGAGATCCACACGTCCATCAATTGGCCCGAGCGAATATAAATAACACGCCTGTCTTCTGTAAGCTTAGGAGGATTTTGCTTGTACACAAAAGCATTGGCACTATCGGTAACACCCGGGTCTGCTATTACAGCACCTATCATGATACCACTCTCTGATAAAACCATTTTAGCTTCCCCATATGTCAACCCTACCAGTGATGGAACCGGAACTTCTACTTCCGCCAAACCACCCCCTATCACCAGATCAATTTTACTTCCCCATGGTATTTTAGCTCCGGGAGGTATCTGTGTGCCGTTGAAAAGCTGTTCTAAAACAGATCCCATCATAAAATCGGCACGATATGTTGTGTCGCCCAGCTTCAGATGGCTGCGTCTTAATATCTCGAATGCATAATTTTTTGATTTTCCCTGCAGTGTAGGCATATCTACCAATGGCAATGTTACCCTGTTCACGGTGAGCATCACGATCCTGTTCACTTTAACGGTACTGTTTGGTTCAGGGAACTGCTTTATTACAATCCCGGGGCGCAGTGTATCCAGATAAACTGAATCCTGAATCACAACTTCAAAACCCCTGCTTTCTAACAGCCTTACTGCATCTGCAGTGAGCTGATTGGTAACTGCAGGCACTGTATGATATTCCCCGTGTTTAGTTATAATACCAAGCAGTTGCAGAAAACCAAAAACCATGATCACTACAATAGCTATGATGATCAGAAGATGTACCAAGAAAGGTTTTCCTTTAATATATTTAAACAAGATGTTGCGTTTTTTCTTTAAGGTGCAATATAATCATCCGCCAAACATTCCTGTATGAGAGCAGAATAAAATTCTTTTAAAGTCCAATTCATTGCGCTTACCTGCTGCGGTACAATGCTGGCTGCGCTTTGGCCCGGTACAGTATTGATCTCGAGCATATACGGAACCTTTTTTTCAGCATTAAATATAAAATCTATTCGCACAATTCCTTTGCAATTAAAGATCGTATATATTTTTTCAGCGGCCGCCCTTATCATCTGCGCGGTCTCTTCAGGAATATTTGCAGGCGTCACCTCTTCACTCTTTCCTTCGTATTTAGCTGCATAATCGAAAAAATCATTGCCGGTTATGATCTCTGTCATCGGCAGGGTTATGATATTTCCCGCTGACTTGAAAACACCGATAGTGAGTTCTCTCCCTTCTATAAATTCTTCGGCAAGCACCTGGTCATCTTCCCTGAAAGCTTTCTCCAAGGCCATATCCAGTTCACCTGATTGAGTAACCTTGCTCATGCCTATGCTGCTACCGCCGTTATTTGGTTTCACAAACAACGGCAGCGATAATTGATCAAGTATTTCTTTTGCAGAATTACCGTCTCCCTTAAAAAGATGAACAGATCTTGCTACATGTATACCGGCAAATGAAGCTACAGCTACAGTATATCTTTTATTAAATGTGAGGGCAGATGTGGCCGCATCACATGAAGTATATGGAATGCCGAGGCAGTCAAAATAACCCTGTAATTTGCCGTCCTCGCCGGGTGTACCGTGCAAACCTATCAGTACTGCATCAAAATTTATTTTCCCGTCTGCGATTTTCAGGGAAAAATCATTTTTATTTATTGAAATTTCCGTACCTGAGCCACTTTGGTGAAACCATCCGTCGATCCTGATATCAATAACATAGCAATCCCATTTTTCCGAATCAATATTTTGCCTGATCGTCTCAGCGCTTTTATAAGAAATTACCGACTCGCCCGAGTAACCGCCGGTCACTAAAGCAATTTTTTTTCTCATTTCTTTTTATGATTTGTATCTGAAGGGAAAGAGGTTCGCACTTTAGATTGATGCCTTGAATGGTTATTTGCCCGTGCCCTCATTACCGGAATCCAAAACGAATTTCCATTTACCGTCAGATTGCTTTTTCCAGATATTTACATAAGTCCCCTGTAATACCGTATCGCCGTCTTTAGGTTTCAGCTCATAAACTCCGTAGGTGTAACCTAATTCACCTGAGGCTGCTATCATCCCGTCTTTGGCAATCCAGGTCATGGTATACCCCGTATCGTTCTGAGCTATCAGGTAATCAACAGCATCAGCGCCTGCAATCGGAATTGTTCCCGGTCTCAATAAAACGCCGTTGCTGTCTAAAAATTCCAAAAAGGCATTATTCAATCCGTCCTTAGCGCTCATTGCAGAAAAATCACGATCGGCCTGCAACATCATTTTCATATTATCCGGCGGATTCTTTTGCGACGGCTCAGGGGTATTTGTGCAAGCGGAAAAAATAAAAATCACAGAAAAAAACAGGATCGATCCCAAAGTCCTTCCGGTAAGAAATATTTTCAGTCTGCAGTATGAGGCTAACATTATACGTGCAGCTTTTCTTTTTTAGCTA
>JBGTJG010000147.1:0-6612 GCA_041745235.1 Ferruginibacter sp.
GCTGCTCCCATAAATTGGGCAATAATGAACGGTGAAAAATTTACAGGAGTTACCACCTTTAAACTACAACATGCAATTGATACAGGGAATATTCTCCTGTCTGAGAAAATTGAAATAGCTGAACATGATAATGCAGGAACGGTACACGACAAACTTAAAGATGCAGGTGCAGCGCTTTTGGTTAAAACAATACAGGGCTTAGCAAACAATTCACTTACTGCAACTCCCCAGGCTGATACAGGACTCACATTACACCATGCTCCTAAACTGCATTCAGATATGGCACGTATTGAGTGGGATTGTTCCGCGGATGAGGTGTTTAATAAAATTCGCGGTCTTTCACCATTCCCGGGAGCATATACTCATTTGCATGAAAAAATGATCAAGATATACCGTGGTGAAAAAACTGAGCGATTATCAGAATCGAAAGCAGGCAGCTTTTCAACTGACGGTAAAACTTATCTTAATTACTCGTGTCGTGATGGCGGCATAAGTGTGAAAGAATTGCAACCGGAAGGCAAGAAAAGAATGTTGATAGCAGATTTTCTGAGAGGCTATTCATTTTCAAAACATACCGCTTAGGAAATTGGGAAAATCGGTGTTTTAAACGGTATTAATTAAGTTTTACAGATCAGGTAAACAACCGTTTTTAATAATTAATTGTGCAGGTGAAATTTGCCATTCCTGCTCCTAAGGCATCCGCTGCAGCATTACTAAGCCTCAATGCAAGGCCACTGTTCTGCCCCAGATCAGGCATCACATCGAGAACCTTTGCATAGATAACTTTTCCATTTGAAGGATTGGTAATTTTAACGACAGCTCCCTGTGGTGCGGCATTGTGAAGGCAATAATACTTACCATCCTCCCATCCGCTTGTACTTTTAAAAACCCCGGCCTCACCGGTTTCCTCTTTTCCTGTGTTTTCAAAAAGTGATTTGAATATGCCACCCTTAAAGTTTTTTGCAGAACGATTGCTTACTTCCGGTACAGTTTGCACAGTCTCTTCTGTACGCTGAGGAATAATTAAAGGTTGGGATACCGGCACAATCGGTGAAGTATTGCTCTCCTTTTTCGCTAGTGCGGCTTTCTCTTTTCGGGATAATTTTTTGTCTGAGATTATCTCTGTACTCTTAGACGCAAGAGCAGATTGATCTTTCTTCACCTGCAGGTATCCTATGATGATATCCTGCCCGGTATTCACTGCATCACCCTGTATCCTGTTCCATGCTTTCAGGGTTTCCACAGGAACTTTATTGTACCTGATACTAAGCTGATAAAGCGTTTCTTTCGATCCGAGTTTGTGGTATACAGGTACAGCAACCTCATCTTCAGCAGGTGATTGGTTCTGCGTGAAATTGGCCGACCTTAAAGGGATCTTAATAACCTGCCCGATGTTAATACCATTGTCCAGGGTTAGATTATTATAAGGAGCCATTTCTTTAGGGCTTACATTATACATTCTCCCGACACTGTAAAAATTTTCTTTAGCTGCGGTTGTATGATTGAGGTAAAGATCATTTGCTGATCCCTGTATAATCAATACTTCCTGAGCATTTGTAAAAAAAGGAAAAAGAAAAAATATAAACAATAATTTTCTCATAGTATTCAGTTTTCTGTTGGGATATTGCTTATAGGATAACAACATACCGAACAAGCCATTATTCACTGTGATTCATTGCAAAGATGCGGAAACATTCATTAAAACTTCCAAATCACTTGTTAAGAATGCGCAGTTCCTTAGGGTAATAATTGTTCACCCTGCTTGCCAATATTTTTATGAGGCCCAATGTATGGCCGGCGTAATTGAGCACAGCCCAACCTTTCGTAACCCCTGAAATTATGATTTCTTTTCTGCGCAAATAATCCAGCGCTGTCTGCAAGTCAACCTCTGTTACCGGAATTTTATCTGACAATAAATTACTCACAGCAGCAGCATGTGACGGGATCAATTCATCTCTGATCAGCGTACCTACTTCCACTCCTGCCTTTTTTATGTACAGTGCGCTTTGAATTTCATAAAGATCCTGTAGTAAGGATTCGGGGATGGCGAGAATATTTTCATTTTGTTTTATGAATGAATAATTTTCTGCGGATTTCAGCCACGGAAACATGATTTCTGCTTCTGAAGATCTGATTTGAATATCTTTTACTTTTTTGAAAACAGGGTTATTATCCGAAATACCCTTCTTTTTGAAAACTGCAATAAAAAATCCTTCACCCTTTACTTTATCAGGATAAAATCGGTAGCCGAAACAATTATGTTCAGGGGACTTCGTTTCTGTTATGCCAGATGCCTCTTCTGGAGAAACCCTTATGCTGCTCATATCAAACTCCCGGGATATTATATCTGCAATAAATTCATCTTCTTTTTCTGAATACGAACACGTAGAATAGATCAGGATCCCGCCTTCTTTTAAAGCCGGTAAAACATCTGCAAGAATCCTTTGCTGCCGTTGGCTGCACAGTTCCACATTATTAAGGCTCCACTCATCTATAGCTTCATTATCTTTTCGAAAAAGGCCGCTGCCGCTGCAGGGTGCATCTGCTATTATTACATCGAAGTATGCAGGCAGGCGTTGAAAATCTTTAGCGTCATTATTCGTTACGATCACGTTGGCGCCACCCCATTTAGTCATGTTATATACAAGGATATTCACGCGTGTTTTAATAACCTCATTGCTTACCAGCAAGCTATCTGAAGAAATGATCGATTGTACTAAAGTTGATTTCCCCCCCGGTGCTGCGCAGAGATCTAAAATCCTTAAAGGTTTGGACAGATCACAGGTTTGTCGGAGTACTTCTTCTAAAAACATGCTGCTTGCTTCCTGCACATAATATGCACCTGCATGAAAAAGCGGGTCCAATGTAAAAGAGGGTCGGTCTTTTAAATAATAACCGGTGCTGCACCATGGTATTTTTTCCGCCGACGAAAAATGCTTTTCCGGGTCAAATGCTTTTGCAGGATTTATTCGAATTGACGTGATCTGTTCTCCGGACTGATGAACATTTCGGAATGCAGCTTCATCAAAACCCTGAACATTTTGGAGTGAGGAGATCAATTGCGGGGGGAGTACATTCATACTTTTAATTGTCCTTTGTGTATGTGAGTATGATATTTACCCGCCTGTTTTTAGCCATGCCTATTTTTGTTTTATTATCTGTAACAGGAAACAGTTCTCCTTTACCGATTGCATTTATTTTATCAGCATCACCGGGTAATAATAATAAAAAATAATCGCGTACACTAATTGCACGCTCGGCGGATAATTTTAAATTATATAATGCAGCACCTGCATTATCGGTATGGCCTTCAATCATAACAGAAATCAAACCCTTATTTATTAAGGATAGAGCAAGGCTATCGATAAGCTTTTTAAATACAGGTTTTAATATCGCTTTATCTGTTTCAAAAAAGACGGAGGGAACCGTAAGGGTATCTGTAAATAAAGCTTTCTCATTTTCTTCATCCCAAACAGTTTTATCTGTATGACGATAATTCTGAGCGTATAATTTTGTTATAACCTTAGCAGAACTAATGCACATCGGCATATTATCCAAAGGGCGGAGCTTTATATCATCTATAAAATAATATACCATGCCTTTTGTATTCATTCTGTGTTTGGGTTCAAACAAAAGCGCATCGCCGGATATATTTCCTGTTATAAAAAAACGCTCATCGCCTGTGGCTGTATAATCATATTGTATAATTCTCCAGCCACGGTAAAAATCTTCATCAGAATTTTCTTTAGTAAAACTCTTGGCACGTAAAATGTCTGTAGTTTCAAAACCCGAAGTTGCCGGTTCTTTTTTACTGAAACCAATATCAATTTTATAAAAAGGCCTGTTAAGTGTGTTCAGATAAAAGCTAAGTCGATAAATTTTATTTTTCTCAAGCGGGCATAACAACATGGTATACACAAGCTGCTTCACAGATGCCTGATCATACATATTTTGCATAGGTATGGCCATTGACTCTCTGCCTGTAAGCTGTGGTGGCGCTGTTTTAGAATATACCGGAATTGTTACAGGCTTTATATAGAACCATCCTTCTTTTTCACAAGGTGCTGTGTACTCTGTACAAATATTAATATCCTCAAAGCCCGGATTTGCAAAAAAATTTTGGGAAAAAATGGGTGAAGAAAGCGATGTAAGACTTAGTAATAAAAACGTACGCCAAAATGCTAAGGAAAGAATTGATGCTGAAGTGTGTGACGCCACTGAAGTTGAGTAAAGAACAGATGCCGGAAACATAAATAAATTTACAAAAGGAAAAGGACCTCGGGAAAAACAAAAGACGATTAAAGTAAAAAATTAAGTTGCTTTCACTTCTGCACACAGATCCTGCAATACTTTTTTTGCATCACCAAAAAGCATAGAGGTTTTTGGCTGAAAGAATAACTCATTTTCTATCCCGGCATAACCCGGCTTCATGCTGCGTTTATTTACGATAACGGTTTTAGCCAATTCTACTTCAAGGATCGGCATGCCGAAGATGGGCGATGCAGGGTCATTTTTTGCAGCAGGATTTACCACATCATTTGCCCCGAGAATAAGCACCACATCTGTATTTTTAAAACCGGAATTTGCGTCTTCCATTTCTTCCAGTTTTTCATAAGCCACATCAGCCTCAGCCAGCAAGACATTCATATGGCCGGGCATGCGACCTGCAACCGGGTGAATGGCATATGTAACTTCCACCCCTTTTTCTGTGAGAATCTTTTCAAGTTCGTGACAAGTATGCTGTGCCTGTGCAACTGCAAGGCCATAGCCCGGAACGATCACTACTTTATTTGCATAGCTCATTACCATCGCTGCATCACTAAGAGAAACTTCCTTATAGTGTCCTCCTGAATCTGATACAGCTCCTGATGCACCTGCATTTCCACCGAATGAACCGATCACTACATTAAGCAAACTCCTGTTCATGGCCTTACACATGAGTACGGTGAGCAATGTGCCCGCTGCACCTACAAGAATACCACCGGTAAGCATTGCTTTATTGTCATACAAAAACCCGCCGCACGCCGCTGCAACACCGGTAAGTGAATTAAGCAAAGAAATAACAACGGGCATATCTGCACCTCCGATGGGTAATAAAAAGAATACTCCATACAGAATTGCTAAACCAAAAGTTGCATAAAAATACAGCGGTGCATCAGCAGGATCCGCATTGTAAGTCAGTACTGCACCCGCTATAATTACCGCAAACAAGATCATGTTGAAAATATGCTGTCCTTTAAAACTGATGTCTTTTTGTTTGCCGCTGAGTTTGAGGTAAGCAACGATACTTCCCGCAAAAGAAATACTGCCGATAATTAGACCAAGCACGATTGCGATGTAATGACCAAGATGAATTTGTCCCTCAATGCGGTTGAATTCTATCAATGAAATAAGCATAGCACACGCACCGCCCATACCATTGAAAAGGCTGACCATTTCAGGCATTGCCGTCATTTTAACTCTACGGGAAATTACAGTGCCTATTATTCCGCCTGCAACCAAAGCTCCAAACATCCACGCCAGGTTTCCCAGTCTCCTTCCGTCAGCAGATTCATATAAAAAAATGGTTCCGAAAATGGCAAGTCCCATGCCTCCGGCAGCAATAAGGTTTCCTTTGCGTGCGGTCTCGGGGTGAGAAAGCATCTTCAATCCTAAGATGAAAGTTACGGAAGCTATCAGGTAAATAATGGTAAGTATAGAAGCGCTCATTGTTAATTTGATAATTTGCTAATGTGCTGATTTGATAATGTTAGTGCCGTTTCTTTTTGAACATTTCCAGCATACGGTCCGTAACTACAAAACCTCCGACAACATTTAAAGTCCCTAATACTACTGCAAGAAAGCCAAGTATTAAAGCAATGTAATTGTCCGATGCGGCTTCTCCCATTACGATTAACGCACCGATGATAACTACACCGTGTATGGCATTGGCGCCGCTCATCAGCGGAGTATGAAGAACACTTGGCACACGGCCGATCACTTCAATGCCGAGGAAGATCATCAGGATAACCATATAGATGATCTGCTGGTGTTCGTAAAAGAAATTGAGAATTGGATCCATTTTAATGCTTTAAAAAAGTTGAAATTAATTACCTGCCAGTACTGCATTTACCCGATCATTAGTGATCAATCCGCCATGTGCAATACACGTACCTTTCACCAGGTCATCATCAAAATTTAGATTGAGTTCTCCTTCTTTGGTGATGATAAGCTGCAGGAAGTTCAGAATATTTTTACCGTAAAGCTTGCTTGCATCGCTTGGCATATCACCGGCCAGATTTGAATTACCGATAATGGAAACACCGTTTATAATTACGGTCTCATCATTTTTTGTAAAAGGTGTATTGCCCCCGGTTGCTGCCGCAATATCTATGATAACAGAACCGTTCTTCATGCTCTGTATCATTTCTTCTGTGATCAGGATAGGCGCTTTTTTCCCGGGAATCTGTGCAGTGGTTATTATTATATCGGATTTTGCAACACTTTCAGCGATCCGGGATTTTTGCCTTGCCATAAATTCTTCAGATTGTTCTACTGCATACCCACCCGCTTTTGCTGCGTCTGCGGCGCCCTCCACTTCCACAAACTTTGCACCGAGGCTCATTACCTCTT
>JBGTJG010000148.1:0-11847 GCA_041745235.1 Ferruginibacter sp.
AAAAGCCAGCGCAGGAGAAAACAATCCGCTTGCTAAAACACTAGAGACCCAAATAGACAATATGCGCCCGGGAATTCTGGAAAACATTCGGAATCAGAAAAAAACTGTATCTGCCAGTTTGGGGAATATAAGCAGTACAAACAGCCAATATAACGGCGCTCTTTCTACTATACCTATGAAGGAACGTAAGTTGATAGATGTGAGCAGGGAACAGGCTGTTATGAACAACACATATGCATTTTTATTGCAGAAAAGGGAGCAAACCGCTCTTGCCTATTCATTACCTGTAGGAGACAATAAGATCATAGATCCGGCACAGGCATCTGCAACTCCTGCCGGGCCCGGCAAAAAAGTCTTTTTCCTTGCTGCACTCGCACTCGCACTGGCTCTTACGGTTATGTTTGTGTTATATAAGGAACTGCTAACCGATAAAATTTTGTTCAGAAATGAAATAGAGAAATTCAGTTCTGTTCCTTTTGCAGGAGAAATAGGTAAACACCGAAAGAAAACTTATTTGCCTGCAGGGAAAAATGCAGACAGGATTCAAAAACAGGTAAGGCAAGCCCGCGTTGCACTTGGCTTGGGGCAGGTTAAAACTGATAATAATAAAATTTTAGTAACATCCGGCTGTAAAAAAGAGGGAAAAACATTTTTCAGTATCCAGTTGGCTTTAAGTCTTTCTTCATCGGGTAAAAAAGTGGTATTAATAGATGGGGACATGCGGAATCCAAAAGTTTCCTCCGTATTTGAGATGCAGGGAAAACAGGGCCTTAAACATTATCTGTCTAATGATTCAGATCTCGGCACCGTGGTGTATCCGACCTCTTATTCTCATCTTTCGGTAATGCCTGCAGGGGATGGCGGTAATAATGCAACGGAATTATTAATGACGGAAAAGCTTGAAGGGATGATAAAATCACTTGAGGATCAGTTTGACTATATTGTTATGGATTTTCCGGCAGTTAATGAAGAAATTGATGCTTATGTGGCTTCACAATTTGCTGATATTACAATATATATTATCCGGCATAACCATACTGAAAAGCATACGGTAAAAAACTTGGATGAAAATCTTACTATAAAGCCTCTGAGAAATCCTGCGATTATTTTCAACTCCATAAAAAGCAGAGGTTTTTTGCTTCCTTCTAAAAACCGGGGATACGGTTATGAAATATAATTGAACTGTAGAAAGTTTAGCCAAAATGGTAGAAACTATTCCCACCAATTCCCATATTAGGTTTTAAATACTTAGAAGTTGGGTATATTAGCAGAATTTTTTCAATGCACTCATTTACAATAACTTACATTGAATTTAGTTTTATTTCTCTAATACTTTGTCTTAGAAATTCTTATTTTTTTTAAAATTTCATAGTGTTAATCACGATTATTCCATTTGGTATTATGTTTGTTTTAATGGAGGAAAGCAATAAAATAAATCAATTGCTTGGAAAGAAAAAGACTTAATCCGTCTAACCTTTAAATTAAGAATTATGAAAAACTGGTACGCTGTATACACTAAGTCAGGATGCGAAAAAAAGGTCGCAGATTTACTGTCTAAAAAGAATTTTGAAACATATTGCCCAACTAAAGGCTCAAACACATCCGGCAGTTGGTGGAATATCAAAAAATCAGGTGAGCCTGTATTTACATCACGCATATTTGTGAAAGCTTCTGAGCAGAAGATTTCTGAAGTTAGAAAATGCTCAGGCGTAATTAATATCCTTTATTGGAGAGAGGTTCCTGCAATAATTAACGAAAATGAAATTGATTCAATTCGTTACTTCCTTTCGCAGAATGAAAATTTTTCGATTCAGAAAACGGCTATTCAGTATAATCAAAGTAATACAGGCAACGTTATTACCATGAAAAACTACACCGCTGCAGGATTACGTAATGCTTCAAAAGTAGATATTCCAACATTAGGTGTAAGACTATGCGCTACTACAGCACACAGCGATACCGGCGTATTCTCTATTAAAACCGCACCATGCATCAATTTGCATGCAGTAACAGCCCACAGAGCTGCAATGTAACAGTACATAATATCCTTATCAGAAGATCATCTCACGATGATCTTTTTTTATATCTTTCCGTTAGTATATCTAACAATTAATATTTTCAATGGCAAGCGGCGACAAGAAAAAAACACTGGGTAATTTTCTCTCTCTTTCCCTGTTGCAGATCGGAAATTACGTGTTACCTATGCTCACGCTGCCGATCATTTCAAGGATCATTGGTCCTGATAATTACGGTGTGATTAGCTATGCATTTGCATTTGTAGGATACTTCGTATTGCTCATCAATGCAGGATTTGATCTTTACGGCAGCCGTCTTATTACAGCTAATAAAGGCAATAAAGAAGCACTGAATGAAATTTTTACCGATATTATTACTACAAAGGCAATGCTTCTTGTAGTCGCTTCTTTAATATTCTCCTCCTGTTTATTTTTCATTCCACAATTGCGGGAAGAACGAACCGTATTCTTCTTTACTTTTCTTATTTGTATAGGTTGGGTACTTAACCCCAGCTGGCTTTATCACGGCATGCAGGAATCGCGTCGTTATGCCTTATTCAGCTTTATATCAAAATTGCTGTTTTCAGTATTTGTAGTATTTATTGTAACCCAACGGGAGGACTATATTTATCATCCGCTCCTCACCAGTCTTGCACATATCCTGGTATCAGTTGTGTCTTTCCGTTATGCCATAAAAAAGTATGATCTGAGGATTACAGGCATCAGCATGAAAAAAATATCAGATACTTTTAATAAGAACCGCAAGCTGTCTGTGATATGGTGGGTAAGTAACCAGGCATCCTCAACAAATATTTTACTCGCAGGGTTTGTACTGTCGTATACTCAAACAGGGTATTTTTCCGCTGCACTTCGTATGATTATTATACTCCAATCCGTCATATCATTGCCTGTAAACACCGTTCTGTTTCCTTATATCGGGCAGGCTTTTAATGAAAGCTATGAAAAAGGACTGGAACGCATTCATAGGATACTTCCGTATGTTTTTATTCTGAGCGCAGGTTTAAGCATTGTTACTTTCCTGTTAGCCAAGTTTATCATTATCGTCTTTTTCGGTAATGAGTTCGCAGAGGCGGTAACACTTTTAAGAATAATGTCCTGTGTACTTTTCTTCTCAGCAGTAAACAGTGCTTTTGGTCAGCAGGTGCTCCTTAATCTGAAAGCTGACGGTACTTACATGAAATATGCAGTGGCCGGTTTTGTTATCAATATTATACTGCTTTTCTTATTTTTACATTACGGCGGTATCAGCGGGGCGGCCCTTGCATGGCCCGTTTCAGAAATAGTGATAATGGTGGCTTTCCTCGTTTATTTTAAAGCAAAAAAAATTGAACTGTTTAAAATCGCCTATTATAATCCGGTTTTTCTTTTTCAAAATATTAAGGAATTGCTGCGGTTAAGATCATCTAAAAAGCAGGGAATTTGACGGGTTCACTAAATAATAATACCCTTATCAGGCCTTATACGGACAAAGCGCTTGCGATTATCTTAGGTGAGATTCAGTTATTTGTATTGATGTTCCCTTTTTCTGATCTGATTGCTGCCCTGCCCCAATTATCTGCACTTAAGCCCTTAATAAGCCTGCTAACTATGGCATTACTGGGCCTCTCCGTTATATACCTGCTGCACAATAAATATCTGAACCTGCGATTGGATGATCATTATTTCCTGCTCACTTTTCTGCTGTTGTTTTTTGTTTCAGCCATATGGGTTCATCCGGCAATGGCTGCTGATGCTAACAATTATACAATGCGCACTTTATTTACCATGATACAATCGCTTGTTATTGTTCAGGTACTCAATGAAACACCGAGAAAATTCCTGAGGGTTCTGCAGCGTATCGCCGTGATCATGACGGTACTGACAGCGGGTTTTATATTTCTGTTTCCTTCAGAATCTAACTGGGTACTAAAGGATCCTGAAAGACACCAAAGCTTTTTTGCCTCTCCTAATAACCTGGGACAATTCCTGGCTTTTGCACTTATAACCATAAATTTTTATAACGGTAATAAGATCAAATTGCCTTTTATTATCCTGCTCAATTTATTACTTGTTTATAGCGCATACAAATGCAACAGCATGACCTCTCAGATAGGAGCGTATCTGTGCATAGCTGCATATTTCTTTAAATTTATTCTTCAGCCTATGTATTATGTCATGATATTTATGGGAATCGGAATTCCCTTATATACCCACTTTATACAGGGCACTAATGTAGAAAAGATAGAATACGTAGACCGGGATCTTACATTTACAGGACGCAGCGATGTATGGGATATTCAGTTTAACGATCTCAAAAGATCCAGAAATGACCTGTTGGGTTTCGGTGCGGGTGGATACTGGGGTGAGGTGAAATATCATCCCGTAGCTACAATAGAACAATTGGATTGGGAACCGCACCAGGGCCACAATGGGTATCTTGATATCAGGCTTATGCTTGGTATAGTCGGATTGGTCCTGCTCGTGTTATTCCTTTTGAATTTCATCCAAAAAATGTTCAATAAAAGCGACTTGCTGGAACCTGTGATCCTGTTCATTCCTTTTATTATAATAATAAACAATTTTACTGAATCAAGTTTATTCCGTGCACGTCATTTTTATTTCCTGCTTTTTATGCTTATGTATTGGTATGTAACGAGGGTAAAGCTTTTTCCCCCCGAGGAAGAAGTGATACCGAGAAAAGTTTGGAAAATCTTTTGATATAAGAAGATAAAATTTCAATTATGCCCTATATATCTGCGGTGGTGGCTACATTAAACAGAACTGCTGAATTGCAGCGCCTGTTCGAATCAGTACTTTCCAACGGGAAGGTAGACCTGGAGCTCATCATTGTAGACCAAAACAGGAATTTTCTGATAGATACACTTATAGCAGAATACAACACCCGATTAAATATTCTTCATGTAAAGATGGAGGAGGCCAATCAGTCTAAAGCAAGAAACTACGGGGCTTCGCTTGCCAAAGGTTCTGTTCTTTGCTTCCCGGATGATGATTGCTGGTTTGAAAAAGATTCAATAAAAAAGGTCTCAGAATATTTCGGAACTCCTACTGCAGCAGATTTGCTTATTATTCACTGGAAGCAAAACCCGGTACAGGGTATCCCCTCCGGAAAGCTTTCTCCTCGCTTTATTTACAGTTTTAAAGCTGTAGGTTATGCCACTTATGTTATGTTCTTTAAAAGGGAAAAATATGAGGCGCTCGGAGGTTTTATGCAAACGATCGGTATTGGCAAATACATAGGCGGGGGAGAAGATTCAGAATTATTGTTCAGGGCGGCCAAAGAGAAATTTTCCATCCGGTATGATTCGGAAATTGACGTTAATCACATTTATATTCCTGTATATAATCGTGATCTCCCCATCATCAGAGCCAGGCAGCGTGCCATGGGGTTGATGTATTATCGCTATCCTGTATCGCCTTTTGTTATTTTTAAAGGCATGTTGTCTCCTTTCATAAAAATGATCACTGCTGCCAGGCCTGAAAAGAAAAAGCATTATAATGCAGGAGTGGGCAGGGTGCAGGGTTTTCTGCACGGATTTACAAATTCAAAATTGTTGTTTAAAAAATAATGGGAAAGAATTACCTGGTATATGCTTTAGTAACTGCATGGGATGAACCTCCCCGTGCCCGTCATCAGGTTTCTAATGAACTTGCAGCAGACGGTCATGTATACTTTTCTGAAAAAAACCGTTTTGGCCTCCCGCGCATTGCAGTAAACCAGGTAAAAGAAAATGTAACAGTTATCACACCGTATTTTTGGTTGCCTTGTAAAGTTCGCTATCGGATTCCATTTATAAACAATTACTATAATCGCTGGTTATTGAAAAGTATCCGGAAACTTAATGTACCCTTCGATATTGCTGTTAATTTTGATTATACCGCAAAGGATTTTGGCCGGTATTTTAAAAATTATGTTTTTTACTGTGCAGATGATAATGTGGGTTTCGGCAAATTTAATTTTGGCTTTATTAATACGTATCACACTGCTACTGAAAAAGAAGCTGCTGCGAATGCGACGATCTGTGCAGTAACTTCTTCCTATATGCACAAAAAAATAGGCAGTTATAACCCGGCCACTTATGAGATAGCACTCGGAGCGCCCGCGGCATACAATAATGTAATACCGCTGCCTGAAACCAAAAAGGACAAACCTGTTCTCGGCCTTGTAGGATATTTAGACAGTAACCTGGATTATACTTTAATGAATGATTTATTGAACAGGTTTAAGATCATTTTTATCGGCCCGGTAAATGAGAAAAACTTTAAGTTGCTTTCGCATACAGAGAATGCCGTATTTACGGGCGCAAAAACCGGGAAGGCTTTATATGAATCTTTGCAGCAAGCTGATGTATGTATTGCGCCGTATGAAGTATCTGTATTGAATAAAGGTGCTACACCCAATAAACTATGGCTGTATTTATCACTGGGCAAGCCTTCGGTAATTACAAGCATGCCTAATATAGAGCATTGGCAATTTGAAAAAGATACGGTGTACATTACAGAGAATGATCAGTTTGAAGAACTTTGCCAGACTGCCTATATAAATGATACCCCGGCGTTGCAAAAAAAGAGATTGCAACTTGCTTCAGATAATTCCTGGAGCAATAAAGTGAAAGAAATGAAAATGTTATACTACCGTCACGTAAAAGGCCACCAAAACTGACAACAGCATGAGGCCCCAAAATTTTGCAGCAGAAATTGTAAAGAAAGTACATCGCATCAGCACATTTAAAGATGTAATTAAGGTGATAAAGGAAACATTTCGGAATTCAGCAAAACCATACGTTGTTTCGTTCATCAATGCGCATGCTTTTAATATTCTCCATACTGATGAAAGCTTTTATGATGCAATGGCTACTTCTGATATCCTCATCCGAGACGGGAAGGGGATGGAGATCTTGTATAAGAAAATGAAAGAGGATCCCGGAATGAACGGATGCGGCACGGATCTTATTCCCGTTTTGCTGGAAGAATACAAAGGCAGTCCTTTGGCACTGTTCGGTACCGACTCACTTACGTTGGAAAAAGCAGCCGCTAAACTGAAAAGTGAAGCGTATAACGTTGTTGCTTGTGCTAATGGTTTTGTAGAACAGGAAGAATACATCCGCTTAGCACAGGAAACGAAACCCGAATTAATATTATTGGGAATGGGCATGCCGAAACAGGAAATTTTATCTCTTAAGCTTAAAAAAGTTTTGGATTTTCCCTGCATCATAATAAACGGAGGAGCTATCATCGACCATTACGGTAATAAGGTTAAACGGGCGCCGGCTTTTATAAGATCTATGGGGGCAGAGTGGCTTTACAGATTGATAATAGAACCCAGGAGGCTATTTCAGAGATATGTTGTGGGAAATATTTTGTTTTTTAAACGCATCAAACATCTGCATTCAGGATAAAATCTGCTGATATTTTTATAATAATAACTTTGCTTAAATTTTTGTGACTAAATCCTAAATTACAGGTACAATTGCTATGAATACACGTTACAACAGTCTCTTTCAATTTGTATTCACTTTTCTGGATATCAGCTGTCTCAATTTCGCATTTGCAATCTGCATGTTTTACTCAAAAGAGCATGTTGATGACAACGGAGCATCTTATCTTATGCTTTTTATAGTGGTTAATACGGCTTGGGTCATCAGTTGTGCACTTTCGCGACTGTATATCAATACAAATTATTTTCAGCACGGAATGTTCCTTACAAGAACCATTAAGGCCATGGTTCTGTACACTGTGGCGGTATACTTTTTTGTATTTTTTTACCGTTTTGATATCGCTGATAATTTTGTGATGAAGAGCACAGGGTACTTTTTCGGATCTCTTATATTAGTTCGTATTTTGTTTATCGTTGCGGGAGAATTTTCTCATCTCCAGGATAAGCTTGTAAAAAAAGTGATCATTATCGGATACAATGATTCTGCAAAAAAGCTTGCTGATCATTTTTCGCTTAACAGCAACAAGATCATGGTAGATGGCTATTTTGAGGAGTACGAAAAAGTGCAGGAGCTTTCTGCATATCCGATAATAGGAAATGTAAAAGCAGCTTTAAATTATGCAATAAATAACCGCGTATCTGAGATTTATTCTACACTGGCATCCAAAGACTATCCGTTTTTATATAACATGGCAGAAGAAGCGGAGAATAATTTTATCCGCTTCAAATTTGTTCCGGATTTTAATGTTTTTGCCGAAGGGAGTGTTCATGTAAACTATCTGGAAAATATCCCTGTTTTATCATTGCGCAATGAACCTTTAGAGGAGGTAGGGAACAGAATTATGAAACGCGGATTTGATATTGTGTTCAGCTTTCTTGTGATCGTGTTTTTACTTAGCTGGCTTTTCCCGATCCTGGCAATCATAATAAAACTGGATTCCAAGGGGCCTGTTTTTTTTAACCAGAACAGACTGGGGCGTGATCTGAAAAAGATCAAAGTTTTTAAATTCCGCAGCATGAAAACTACGGAAGCAGATACCCAATTTAAACAGGCCACAAAAGATGATCCGCGCATTACCAAAGTGGGGCGCATTCTTCGTAAAACCAGTCTTGATGAGTTACCTCAGTTCTTTAATGTGCTCTTAGGTACAATGAGTATTGTAGGGCCCAGGCCGCACCCGCTCAAGATGAATGATGACTACAAACAGATCATCAATAAATATATGATCCGCCACTTTCTTAAACCGGGCATTACCGGATGGGCTCAGGTAAATGGTTTCAGAGGGGAAACCAAAACCGTGGAAGACATACAGGGGAGAATATCACTGGATATATGGTATATGGAAAATTGGGCGTTTTTTCTTGATTTAAAGATCATTTATCTTACTGTATACAATATAATTAAGGGCGAGAAAAATGCATATTAACTCTAATCAGATGTAGACTCTGATCATCGTTTCCGAAGTCATTTATTGGAGTGATACATAAAATTGATTAAAGTATCCTGTTACTATTCCTTATCATCCGCGTAATAATTACGCCGTTTGAGTAGAAAGAAATCACTGGGGGAACCTATCTTTAGATAGTGATTTGCCAATGCTTTAAAACATTTTTTACAGAGGTATATATAGTTGATGTTGAGGGCTGCCGTCTTTAGCGCTGCTTTCAAATAAGATCAGTGTAAGAGTAGAGTTCTCCCTTTCTTTTTTTACGTCAACAGTAAAACGGAAATTTCCCCATTCGGGTGCACCTGCATCTGCTGTTGCAAAACCTTTCCGGAGCTCGTTATGTCCGTCTTCAACAATCCAGCTCAGATTAGCCTCAAATATTTGAGCCTTGCCGGTTACAAGATATTTGTGAGCGCTTAGATTTTCGACAACAACACTTTTGAATCTGGCATTTTGATAAATCGGGTGTGTGTCTGCGGCGACCGGCTTATTCTCTGAGTTATCCTGCAAAGAATCCATGGATGAGGTTGATTTTTTTACCGAAATAATTTCCGGAATGGGCTGTTTGTTCTGAGAGGTACAATTGATTTGGATATAGATAATCAAAACAATGAAGAATCTGATGTTAATATATTTCATAGTAAAATTTGCAAAAATTGTAATTAATAAAATGAAGTTAATTATAAGAAACTAAAATTGGCTTGGAATTTGTTAAATGAGAAAATTATTTCTCGTATTAGGTAAAAAAGGTCTCAAAATATTTAAAGAATTGATTAATAAGAAGTTTAAATATTAGTCTTTTTTTCAAATACTAATAGGAGTAAGGGTTTCATAATGGTTGCGGTCCTTTAACAGTGAGATACAAGAGACTGTTATAATATTTAATAGTAGTGATATTACTATAAATAAATTAGCACTATGTTAAAATTTTGCTTTAATTCTAAAAAGAACATAACTTTATTTTCAATCTTAACACCCGCCCTCAGCCGTTAACCCAATTTACTGTTTGGTCATTTGTCACTAGTTTGAAATAAAAGTTTGCGGGGGAAATAGTTTTAAGATTATTGTGGATTCGCACCCGATAATTTCAGTTCTTAACAACCTTAAAATCTGCCTTATTGAAAAAAAATCTACTTATATTTTTTCTCCTTTTCTTATCAATGCAGGGCTATACCCAAACTTGTGTACCCTGCGCTGCTACTACCATCCCTGTAGATCTTACTTCTCAGGCAGATACAGTTTGGACAATAACAAATATTCCAAGAAATGGCAGTTGTTGTGGCTCTGCTAATAATGTAAATTGTATTCGTTTTAATGTTACGGTAAATCCGGGTTCCACATATTTAAGCCTGACTGTTATGACCCCGGCGCCGCCGAATAATGCCGCTTTTTATCAGGTGGATTGCGGAACAATTTATACCCTCGGAGAACCATTATGTCTAACAGGTGCCACCACAGTTTGTATCAGTTTTTGCAAACCCGGCAATGATGAGCCCGTATATACTATAACCGCTTCCCGTGCAGTTACTGCCTCCCCTGATATTGATCTGAGGATAGGATGCACAGGCACCATGAATGTTACAGGTCTTACATCCTCTTCTGTAAGTTGGACTTCAATTTTCCCGGGTGCCCAGGGAGATTATAATTCTTATTTAAGCTGTCAAACTACCAATTGTCCGGTTACAAATGTTACCCCCGCACCTGGCGCACCTCCCTATATAGATTACCAGGTTAGCGGTAATACTATAGGTTGTGGCACCTTGGGCAGAGATACTGTAAGGGTATATACACATCCGGTATTAACTGCAACCATAACTCCCCTCAACCCTACAATTTGTTTTACCGGTGCAGGAACCACTACGCTCACTGCTAATCCCAGCGGGGGTTTGCCGCCCTACACCTATTCCTGGAGCAACGGTCAAACTACTCAGGCAATTTCTGTGAATGCTGTTGGCACTTATACTGTTACAATCAGGGACAGTCTTACGAATTGTGCAGCGGTCCCGGTGAGTACGATTGTTACTGAAGCAACACCTGCTACTCCTGTTGCGGGCAGCAATTCTCCCGTATGTTCAGGCAATAATATTAGCCTTACGGCTTCCGCTATTCCGGGAGCTTCTTATAGCTGGACCGGGCCTAACGCTTTCACCTCAGTTTTGCAGAACCCTACTATTTTTAGCGCAAGTATCTCTGCCTCCGGAACTTACAGGGTAATTGCAACCGTAGCGGGATGTTCAAGTTTGCCCGCTACAGTAAATGTTACGGTTAATCAAACACCTGCTACTCCTGTTTTAGGCAGTAACAGCCCGGTATGTTCGGGCAACACCATAAATTTAACTACTGCTGCAGTAACCGGGGCCACCTATGCCTGGACAGGTCCGAACGGTTTCACATCAACAGCACAGAACCCGACCATACCTAATGTAACTACGGCGGCCGCCGGAAATTATAATCTTATTGTAACGGTAAACAACTGTCCCAGCGCTTTAGGCACCACCACGGTGGTGGTGAACCAGACACCCAATGCGCCGACAGCCACGAGCAACAGCCCGGTATGTACGGGCAATACGATCAGTCTTTTTGCTTCGAACGTAACTGGCGGCACATATGCATGGACAGGGCCGAACTCTTTTACCTCCAATGTTCAGAACCCGACGATAACGGGTGCGACCTTAGCGATGGCGGGTGCATATAATGTAATAGTAACGGTAGCGGGCTGCCCGAGTGTAACGGCCGGCACGACCACGGTGGTAGTGAACCAGACACCGAATGCGCCGACAGCCACAAGCAACAGCCCGGTATGTACAGGGAACACGATCAGTCTTTTTGCTTCGAACGTAACTGGCGGCACATATGCGTGGACGGGACCGGGCGGCTATACCTCCAATGTTCAGAACCCGACAATAAGCGGTGCGACCTTAGCGATGGC
>JBGTJG010000149.1:0-2692 GCA_041745235.1 Ferruginibacter sp.
TTTCCTGGTACCTCACTTCAAAAGGCGAAAGGTTCAATATCTGCGGATCGCTCGGCACTTGTCCAAAATCTGGTATCAGCGTAACATCCAACGTAAAACTTTCGCGAAACGTGATGTCATCTAAAGCTATATCATTACCTAAGCCTCCCGGAGCATTATTCCGCATCCGCACCACAACATCGAAGGTTGCGGCAGGCGTTTTAAAAAAAAGCCCGTAATTATTCCACTGCGGCGAAGCCGTTACCGGTACATCGCCCGAACTAAAACTCCCCAGTACGGTGCCATCGGTTTTCTCTATGCTAAAGGTGATATTAGGCCGAATACCTTGTTGCGGTCGCATCATATTCATGACCCATGCAGAAAACTGGTAACCGGTATTGGAACACAAGCCTCTAACAGTATCTATATAAAAATCGCCAGGTTCGAACGAAGCATTAACTAACATAAAATTACCCTGGGGGTCGCCTGTGTGATCGGAAACAAGCGTATGCCAGCTATTATAACAATTTACTGTTGTGGAGCGCAGCGCATACATACCATCGTTAGGGCAATCAACATTTATATAATTATAACTTGTAGAAGCAGCGCTAAGGGGTGCCCCGGGAGAGCCATTACCGAAAGTTTGATTAACAATAGGATCGCCCAAACTACCTGTACATAATTGACTCCATGCAGGGAAATCAACAAAAACAATGCAAAGAGAACAAAAAAGAATTTGAAGAAATAGCCGCATAAGATTACAGATACTATAGCGCCATATTGTAATCCACTAATAAGTGTCAGGAAGCTAATAGCTTTTAAGGAACTAAAATTACTGCCTTATTTTTTGTAATTGCACATTTACGCATACAAAAAACTTGTATTCGCTGAAGCTATTTAATTGGCCAACCTTATTATAGCTAACCGCAAAAAAATTAAGGCAGCCGAGACCACCTTTATTTTTCTAAATTATTCCTTTCAATAAATTACTTCGCTCCTTTAAAAAGTTTTACAATCACTCTCTTATCTCCTTGCAACACTTCGCCATAATAAATACCAGGATGATAATTATTTCCGATTCTCAAGGTGCCATTTGCCGGAATGCCCTTACGAATTTCAATAACTTTTCCTGCAACATCTAATTTCCAAAATGGGGATAACCCAACTAATCTTCTTTGAAAGTTCCACAAATCACTTGTTCGCACAGACCAAAAGATAAAGTCATCCCAGCGCCGCCCAAGCCATTAATAATGGTAACACCCTGCTGAGGATGCACTACAATTTCTGTTCTCCCGTCTTCCATTTTAGCGTAACTGCCATTCCAGGTCTCAATAATTATTTCGTTTTTAAAACAGGCAAAGCTTTTCAAATAATCCAATATCATTTCATTAATCAATACTATATCAAACGGATCATGCGTATTTCCATATTCATGCGAATCACCAATCGTTAATTCACCGGTTTCATTTTGAGCAGCCATAACATGGATGCCCCATTTTATATAGTCGGGTAAAGTATTTTCAAAATGATTCTTCAGCTTAGGCAAAGAAGCTGTTGCTGCAAAGCTTTTATAATGAATAAGTGAAAGCCCGCCGCACAAGGCTGGGCCAATGCGGGCGGGCGGTGACCCCATACGCATCATTTGCAGTTTGCATTTTGTAATGGGTAACGCTGCAAATTGTTCGGGGAAAAGCGTTTCAAAATCAGCCCCATTGCATATATAAATTTCATCTACCTCAAAGTTGTTAGTGCCACACCAAACATGGGGATGATCAATTTTAGTCACACCGGTATTCCACATAAACTGTACACCGTATTTCTCTTTAAAATATTGTGGGATGGCGGCTATTGCTTTACGCGGATCTACAATCATTTCATCGGCGCTAAACAATCCACATTTTAAATTTTTAGTAGCAACTGCTCCTGATCTCTTTGTTGTATCGGCAGCATTTAATAAAATTGTATTTCTTCCTGTTGCACCATGATGAAATTCTTCTAACACCTTTTGCTCTAAACCGGAATAGGCAACATGCAAAGAACCTACTTCATCATACCAGATGCAGGCTTCATCGCATATTTCTTTCCAGATGCCTTTTGATAATAAAGCCCGTTCATATAGTTCACCGTCCGGTTGCCCAATCGGCCAAATCATTCCAAAATTTCTAATTGATGCGCCGACCGCTTTTTCTGTTCTTTCTAAAACTGTCACCAGGTATCCACGGACCGCCAAAGCCCTGGCAGTTGCCAACCCTACAATGCCTGCTCCTACTACAATTGCTGACTTACGCATACTTTAATCCGGGTTGCTCAATTTGTTTATCGTAATACTTATCTCTGAAATAAAGGGCAGACAAAATGATTAAAGCAATACCGAGGGCCGACATCAGAAGCACCATTCTTACAAAAAAATCACTCCAGGAAACATCCAGTTTTAAAAAGTTTTTAGCGATTAAAATAACATTACTTCCCAGATAGCCGAAGGAGTCAGCGAGGTAAATAATAAAGCCTGCGTTGCTAACATATTTAAACGAAGCAATCATCCGGTCGAACAGCATACAATTGAAAGGAACATATCCCATGTACAATCCTATGCCAACAATAGTCATCCACCAAAATGGTGAAGTATATCCGTATAAATATAATAGTGTAAACAAAATACAGAGTGAGAAGCCTGCTATAATAATCAAGTGATTAACAAGGAGCGCCCGTATGT
>JBGTJG010000150.1:0-4729 GCA_041745235.1 Ferruginibacter sp.
GCACGAGGGGGTAATTGATACAGAATTTGCGGTGACTTGCAACGGTGCTTTTTATGGCTGTGGCAGCGGACGCCCAATGCGGTGCCTGGATTACGGTACCTTTAAAATGCAAAGTGCCATCACACTTTCGGACAATACTTATTTTGCAACTGTAATGCAAAAGGTGATAAATAATCCTAAATACCCCAATGTGGATAGCAGCCTCGCAGTATGGAACCGATACATGTATGCGTTTGGCCTGGGGCATAAACTCGGTGTGGATGTGCCGTCAGAAAAAAGAGGGAATATTCCTACTCCTGCTTTTTTTAATAAGGTTTACGGCCCCGGTAAATGGAATTTTTGCAGTTTCAGGTCTGTAAGTATAGGCCAGGGTGAAGTGGATGTAACGCCGCTGCAAGTAGCTAATGAAATGGCATACATAGCAAATAAGGGTTGGTATTATACTCCGCATGTGGTAGATTCTATAGAAGGCGGTGATAAATACGGCGTGCTGGAACCATACAGGAAAAAAAACCGTGCTATGGAGATCCCCGACAGTATTTTTGAAGTGGTGCACGAGGGCATGCAGGGTGTAATAGACAGGGGTACAGGGGCGGGCGCAAGAGTAAAAGGGATAAATATTTGCGGCAAAACAGGAACGGTAGAAAATTATTTTCGCGGCGTGAAACAACAGAACCACTCTTTCTTCTGTGCATTTGCGCCGAGGGAAAACCCTAAGATCGCTATTATGTGCGTTGTGGAAAACAGCGGGCGTTTCGGGGGTACATATGCCGCTCCAATCCTCGGATTGATGATAGAGAAATACCTTAATGATTCAATTACAGATAAAGCAAGGCTTGCGAGAGTAGAGCAACTCTCAAAACTCAACCTGATGCCGCCGCGCATTTTCGTGGAGCTCAGAAGGCAGGACTCTATGCGCCATTCCAAAGATTCTGCTTACCTCATTTCTAAGGGATACATCAAAATAATAAAGGATACTCTTGGGATGGAAGAAAACAGCGAAGATGATGATGACATCAGCAAACTTATTAAAGAGAAACAAAAGGAAAAGAAAAATAAAGACAGCAGCGATAAAAGAATTATAATTAAACCGGAAGCCATTTTACCGGAACCTAAAAAGAAACCTGTCGGAGATTCGCTGCCTCCAACTGAAGGGAATTAATACATGTACCAAAAGAACCCATCGATAACTAAAGGCAAGGATTGGCTGATGATCTGGCTGTATGCACTTATCATAATTATTGGCCTGGTTTGCATTATTTCTGTAGAATATAAAAGCACAGATAATTTTGTAGATTCCCTGTGGGGTTTTAAGAAAAACTACAGTAAGCAATTGTTCTTTTTCCTTATTTGTATTCTTATTGCGTTTTTTATCTTGCTTACAGACAGTAAAATTTTCACTGCTACAGGTAACCTTTCATACATTCTTGGTATAGTACTGATACTTCTGACCTTTGCGGTGGGTAAAGAGATCAAAGGTTCTAAGAGCTGGATTCCGCTAGGCTTTATGAATCTTCAGCCCGTAGAACTTTGTAAAATTTTTACCGCACTTGCCTTATCAAAATTTATCTCGCTGCAGGAAACTGATTTTCGAAAACCAAAGTCCCAGATCATTGCAGCGGGCATTGCGTTGTTACCCGCAGCCCTCTCTATAGCTCAGGGAGAAACAGGCTTAGCGCTTGTATATTTCTCTTTTTTAATAGCCATGTACCGCGAAGGTTTTCCCCCGGGCTATCTTATTGCCGGTGTAGCCATGGCTGTCCTTTTAGTTGTTACTTTATTGTTCAGTACACAAACGTTGCTCATTGGCTTTACCGTTTTAGCTGCGCTCCTGATATGGATCAACAGGCGACAGCTTAAAAGGAACCGTAGCCTTCTTCCGATAGTAATCGGGTCGTGGCTCTTTGCCTCCGCTTTTGTCGGTATTGTAGTACCATATGTTTTTAATAATGTTTTTAAAAAATACCAGGCAGACAGGATCTTCAGTATGGTAGGTGTAGAAAATCCGTTTACAGATAACAAGACCGGCACCCTCTCACCGGAAGATGAAAAAGCAAAACAGAAGAAAAGCGAACAGCAGAACTACAATGTAAAGCAATCTAAAATTGCAATAGGCTCCGGAGGCTTTGCAGGGAAAGGTTTTTTAAAGGGTACGCAAACGCAGGGGGATTTTGTACCGGAGCAGCATACCGATTTTATCTTCACATCCCTGGGAGAAAACTTTGGGTTCTGGGGTACTACTCTATTGATGGCGCTATACCTCACTATGCTGCTTCGCATCATTTATATTGCTGAACGACAACGAAGCACATTCAGCCGGGTGTATGCATATTGTGTAGCCGGAATTATCTTTTTTCATGTGGCGGTAAATGTTTGTGTAACGATCGGGTTGGCACCGGTGATCGGAATTACATTACCGCTTATGAGCTACGGCGGCTCTTCACTGATCACATTTACCATCCTCATTTTTATTTTAATTAAACTGGATGCGGATCGGCAAATGGTTTTACGGTGATATACCGCAAAGACGCTAAGACGCAAAATAATGCTACGTTTTATAGTTTTATAAATAATAAACAATTCTTTGTGCTGCTTTGCGCCTTAGCGTCTTCGCGGTAAAAATTCTTTTATGAAAATTATTCCGCTTAGTGAAGGCGCTTTCACCATAGATCAAACAAAAGTCTTTGTACCTTTTAATAAAGAGACAGACGACCTGCAAGAACGTGCAAAAGGCAGTTTGCTGGTAGAGGTACAGCCATTTGCGATCGTTACAAAAAAAGATATTTTATTGATTGATACCGGTCTTGGTTTTACCAATAAAGACGGCGTTCTGCAATTACACCAAAACCTCATTGATAATGGCATAGATCCCGCTGATGTAACAAAGGTGCTTCTGAGTCATTTGCATAAAGATCATTCAGGCGGAGTTAGTAAAGAAGATAAAGTACTCGGGCATAATCACCTCAGTTTTCCAAAGGCAACTTACTACGTCAACAAAAATGAATTTACTTACGCTACAGAAAAAGGCAGCCCTTCCTATACACCGCATGAATTTCAATTGCTTGGTGAAGCAGGGAATGTAGTATTTACTGAAGGGGACGGAAATATTGATGATTACATACACTACGAAGTTACCGGCGCACATAGTCCGCACCACCAGGTATTTCGCATAGAAGAAGACGGAGAAAAGATATTCTTCGGTGCAGATGTAGCGCCACAGTTACAACAAATGAAAAGCCGCTTCATTGCTAAGTATGATTACGATGGAAAGAAATGTATGGAACTGCGGCAACAGTGGTGGGATGAGGGACAAAGGGAAGGATGGACCTTTTTATTCTATCATGATATCAAAACGCCGAGTATCAGTTTTAAATAAGTTGCATGAAAAAAGCAGCACGAGGCTGCTTTTAAAATATATTAAGCGCTGATCAATTTCTTCCCGGCCGTCTCATACCACCGCCTTGTCTCATGCCTTCGCCTTTCCTCATACCGGGTTCACCCTGCATGCCCTGCCTTTTCTGTTTCATTTGGCGCAAACGCTCTACCAATTTTTTTCTGAACTCACCGTCCTGCCTGTAGAAATCATTGCTGCGTTCGCTGCCGAGTGTACGGCTAAAACCGGCCTGGTATTTCTTCTTTACATTCAATGCGGCCTGCTGCCTGTCTAACTCATTATCTGTGCTTGTATGTATAGCACGCAGTTCCGCATCATATTGTGCGTGCATAGGCCAAAATGTTTGAGCCTCAGTGGGTGTAAGTTTTAGCTGCTGTGTCATGTATGCCACATACAATGCTTTTATCTTTTCTTCTTTCTGCCCATTTATTTGGCCCTCCACAGGTGCCTGAGCTCCGGCATTAAAAGCGGCAAAAAGAAAACTGATGTATAGTATAAATTTTTTCATGTTGAATCTGTTGTTGTTTGTTTTTGTAACATGGAATTCGCCGGGAATCTTTAATAAGTCAAATTTATCCCGGTTCATTTCATTTTATTAATTGTTCAAATTGTTTGTGTTCAAATATTCATCCAAAGTATTCTCATCCAAAAGATAATCAGTTGCTTCCGGCAGCGTAGCATCATCTGTAGAAGATGCCACTAATGCAGCATTAACATCCTGTCCGCTTTCTTTAAGGTATTGTTCGATGGCATCATCAGAAATGGTATTGAATTCATTCTCAAAACTTCCTTTCTGTATGATATCATTTGCCGTTCTCATTACATTCTCCGTTTTCGCCACGCTTGCAGTTTGGATAACCGGGTTGATGGTTTCAACAGTCGCATTATTACCTGTTAGATTTATAACACTGATGCCGAGCAAACCGGTGATCACTGCCGCAGCTGCATATTTGAAAACAGAACGCAGCGGGTTCATCTTTATCACCTTAGCAGTTTCGACTTCTGCCGTAAAACTCAGTTGTTCAAAATAACCCCGCGGCACCGTGAATACATTCGCATTACCGATTGCCGAAATAACAGCGGAAAGCTCACTCATTTCCTCAGCAACAGTCACCTTTTCTTCTCTTTTTATCTTCTGTAAAATGTTTGCTGCCAAGCCCTCAAAATATCCTTCCGGCACGCTGATATCTTTGGAAGCATATGCCTGATCTGCTGCTATTCTTGCCTTTAACTCGGCCCCTATTCCCGCAAAATACCCTGCATCTACAAGGAACACATTTACATAAGGAACCGCCGCCACTGCGGGGCTTATTCCTTGTAATTCTTTTAATATGT
>JBGTJG010000151.1:0-15068 GCA_041745235.1 Ferruginibacter sp.
AATGTTCTGAACAATTTTTATCAGATATTTCTCTCCGTTGTCATTAGTGGCGGAAACCGATTCTCCCAGAACCCATAGCGGCGTGCCGTCTTTGTGTACGAGGTAATTATTATCACTTTTAGATCCTTTTGCAATAGCTGCCTTAACTTCTTCTGCGGGTTTATTTGCTGCTTTGTCATGCTCGGTAAACAGCATCTCAAAATTATTTCCGATAACATGCTCTTTTTTGTACCCAAAGGCGCTTAAAAATCCCGGATTGACATCAAGTATTTTTCCTGAAGGATCCATTATTATTACAGAGTTTTCTTTGGCGTTACGGAAAACATCATCAAAAAAGCCCCGGGTATTTATCATCTGTATGCAGTTAGAAACCAAAGATAAACTCTTCCGGGCACTATCATAATAAAACAATAACGGATATCAGTCTGTATCAGCTACGCTGTATCCGCTGTTCTCTTCATCTTCTTCTCCCATAAAGTCGTTGGTTTCATCATCATCTTCAGGAATGTCCAGATCATTTCCCGATGCATCATCTGCTGAACTTTTTTCATTCAGAAGTTCTCCGTCAAAATCAGTGTTATCCAATTGGGAGTTGCGTAAACGCATATCGTCATCTGACAGGGAATCCATCATGAGAGTATCATCGAGCATTGCCGGTTCCTCCGGAGTTATAGTAGATTCATCCTCATTACTCGGAGCTTCTTGCTTATCCATAATTTTAATTTTATTTAAATCAGTCAAAGTATATGCCGCAATTAGGCATAATTTTGATAATAAAAAGCAACTATAAGTTATGAAATTTTACCTGGCCATGATGATCATTTTAATCGCTGCAGGTTGTGGTGAAACTGAATCAAGAAACAAAGAAGAAATCGTTGCAGTGATTGAAGATCCTGTAATATCATTTACCTCTTATGCCGGCTGCCACCAAATGGTAATCGATAAGGATACTGCTTACATGTCACTGCAGGCAGGAGGGGATTCTCTCTATGGGCCACTGGAGTATAACCGTTTTGAGAAGGACAGCAACAAAGGAACAGTGATATTGAAAGAAAAAAATAACAAGCTGGAAGGTTGGTACCGCTTTCAATCAGAAGGAATGAATTCTGTAAGACAGATCATTTTTAAAATGAACGGTGATTCATTGTCTGAAGCATACGGGGATATAGAAATGAAAGCTGATACTGCAATGTATAAATATCCGCAGACCCTACAGTTTGAAGAAAAGCATTCCTTTAAGAAAACCAATTGTAAATAAGCAGGAATGAAAGCAGGTAAAATATTTTTCGGATTGATAATTTCCGCGGCCATGTATTCCTGTGCCCCTAAGCCCTATGCAGCCAGCAATAAAATTTATTACAGTCAGGCAAGGACATTTGCCAAAATAATATCTTCCCCGCCTAAAGATTCTGTCGTCGCGGATTCCCTTAAATATCCTGTATATCAGGCCGGCACAACCAATTTTGGTATGCGAAAACCAAATATGGTCATCCTTCACTATACCGCACAAAACAGCTGTGATCAAACCATTCAAACATTTATTAAGCCTGCTACCCAGGTAAGCGCCCATTATGTAATTTGTAAAGACGGTACCCTGCATCACATGCTTAATGATTATTTGCGTGGGTGGCATGCAGGAGCATCTAAGTGGGGAAATAATACGGATATTAATTCATCTTCTATAGGTATCGAAATAGATAATAACGGGAAGGAAAATTTCTCCCCGGCGCAGTTAAATACATTATACGGCCTCCTTGAATACCTCAAAAAAACGCATTCCATACCGACCGGAAATTTCATCGGACACAGCGATGTGGCGCCCGCCCGAAAAATAGACCCCGGTATTTTATTTCCATGGAAAACATTATCAGAGAAAGGCTTTGGAAATTGGTACGGGGATACTGTCGGGATTGTTATCCCTGCCGCGTTTAATGAAACATTGGCGTTGCGAATTATAGGTTATGATGTGAGCAATGTTAACGCAGCATATAGTGCCTTTCGGCAGCATTACCTGGCAACAGTAAACACAGGGATACTTAATGAGCAAGAGAAAAAAATTCTTTTCTCCCTCATGCAAAAATCCCTTTGATCATCCAAGGTCTTTCATCAGTGTTTCTATTGCTATTTCTTCAAGAACCATTCTTTTAGAACCGTATTCTTCATCGTACCATTTTATCAGTCGGATAAATCCCTCTGATATTTCAATACCCGTGATATCTCCGTCATCAAAACAACAGCAACCGGAATTGAAATACGAAGGCTTAAGCAGATGCTGAGTTTTGCCGGGAATTTTATTTGAAGGATGGTCATAATATCTGCCGGAACCAAACACAGGTACGTGAGTATGCCCGGTTATCATTATCAAACTTTCCTGCGCACTGCTCCATTCGTGCATCATGATATTGTGTTTATTGCGAAGTGAATAATCATCACTTGGTGTATTAATATTGATACGCAAATACCGTTGCAAGGGAACCCAAAGGTGGGCCACGACCCAGGTGCTGATGGCGTTATTATCGCTCATCAGATCTCCCTGGTGGCCATGTGTCATAAAAACTTTAAGACTTTTTCCGGCGACGTTCAGCTGCAAGGCTACACCTTCATACAATAAGAGCGGGTGGGAAAAATATTTTCTCAGGAGCAGGAAAACGTCGGCCGCATTTTTCCAGATGATATCATGATTGCCAAAGGTCTTGTAAAATTGATCAGGCTGAAAAGCTGCCTCTGCTGCCAGGGAAAATTCATTGGACTGTAATATTTTTTCTGCTGAGAATTTCCATAATTCTTCGCAGTCACCCAGGGAGATATAGCTGAAATTATTTGCTTTATAATAATTTAGAGCAGCTATGTAATTAATTTCAGAGCGTTTAAAATCATCATTCCAGCTTTTATCACCCTTATGCTGATCACTGAAAATAATGAATTTTGCTGCGTGCGCATCGGCGGTCAGCACCTTCAACCTGTCGCTTGTACCATTGCCGCACAGGGCATACAGGTCCGATAAAGATTGAAAAACAAATTCCTTTTTCGGTGCTGCGGAAAATTTTTCTGCGATCCACAATACCGGTCCTTTGAGTAGATATTGCAATACCTTTCTCATATTGTTTCGGCCGCATTGCGCACGAAATATTTGTCTACTACAGGCAGCTTCATAAATTCCTTATATTCTACAAGGGCAAGAAACTTATAATAAAGGAAGACAAAAAACAAAGCAAGTGCAAGGCTGAAGTAGGTATTGGTATACAAAAGTGTAATGCCTTTGTGTATGAAAAATATACTCACTGCGATACCCAGGTATGCCAAAAGTTTTTTACGGGCATAAGGAATGCGATAGTATTTCTGTCCCATGCTGTACGACATCACCATCATTAAACCATAAGCTGCGAAGGTGCCCCAGGCACATGCCCAATAACCGTATATCGGAATGAAAAGATAATTTATGGCCACTGCTACAACAGAACCTGAGAGGGTGATCCAGGCTCCGTAAAGGGTTTTATTCGTAAGCTTATACCAAACGGTGAGGTTATAATAAATCCCCAGAAAAATGTTTGCTAAAAGTAATATAGGTACAATTCCCAACCCCTCCCTGTATTGAGGCCCGATGAAATATTGCCATACAGGCATGAAGAGACTCACAGCAAGAAATGCAATGCTGAGGATGATCACAAAAAATTTCATCACACGTGCATACATTCTCTGCGGGCTTCCTGATTCTGCTTGCTTAAAGAAAAAGGGTTCTGCACTCATTTTAAAAGCTTGCACAAACAGCGTAATAAGGATCGGCAATTTTGCACATGCATTATAAATACCCACCTGGGATTCACGAAATTGTTCTGTACCCGGCAGCCACCACCGCAGCATAATGCGATTCATAGTATCATTAATGACACCGCCCAGGCCTACCAGGATAAGCGGCATGGCATACAGCATCATTTTTCGCCAAAGAGGAGCATTAAAACGAAAACGTATTTGGAGGATCTCTGCCGATAAGAACAGCAACGTTACTATGGCCTGGATCAGATTTGCAAGCACTACATATGTAACCGGGCTTACTGAAGGATCATATATTTTTCCTATCCAACTCTGCGAAGAATAATTCGTGGGACAGTATTGAATAAAAAACCACACCAATAAAATATTTACAACAATTCCAAGCACCTTGGCCATTGCATATTTTATAGGTCTTCCTTCCTGTCGCAGCCGCGCAAAGGGAATTGCAGCAAGAGTATCTACCGCAATGATCAGGATCATTAATTTAATAATTGTTGGAAATTCTTCCAGCCCTATAGATTGGCCCAGCAAATGCTGATTGAGCCAAAGCACCCCGGTAAAAAGGACAGTAGAAATGAAAAGTGAAAGGGCTGCCGTGCTGTAGAGATCTTTATTATCTTCCTTATTTGCAGAAAACCGGAAGTAGGCCGTTTCAAAACCATAAGTAAATACGACATTGAAAATAGGAATGATGGAATAGATCAGACCGATCTTTCCGTAATCGCTTACTTCTGCCAGGTTATATGTAAGAAATGGCGTAAGGAGGTAATTTAAGAAACGTGCCACTATCGTACTGCCGCCGTACCATAAAGTTTCTCCTGCCAGTTTCTTAATGCTGCTCAATGATGAATTCGTTTTTTCAAAAGTAACGAATTGAAGTTGCACGAACGAAACCGACTGTCAGCCTTGATCCTGTCGAAGGCGTGTGTACCAAAGAAATTTTTATTTAATCAAATCCTGGTTCGACAAGCTCACCCTGACAATTTATGGCGCAAATCTTTTATTCTTTGTGAACGTTGTATCCGTAAGGGTGTAAAGAAAGAGCAACAGTTGTTGTTTTTCTTTAAAGGTCAGTACGATCTTCTTCTGAAGTGCGGGATCCAGGTTCACAAGCGTCGTATCGAGATTGGTATAATGATCAAGCACTTTGTCAAGAAATGTAAACCTGCCATCATGCATGTAAGGCAAGGTGAGCGCTGAGTTGCGAAGTGTGGGAACTTTAAACTTTAAGGAATCTGAGTTTTGCAGCGTTATTCCCTGCCTCCCGACATCTTTAAACCGATTTAACGTAATGCCGTTATTTCGGTAACTGTTGTCGGTAAACAAAGGTTCTTTATGGCAGGTATTACAACGGGCTTTAAAAATTTCATACCCTTTTTGTTCAGGCAGAATAAATTTGGCCTCACCTCTTTTTACTTTATCATACTTGCTGTCTGCGCTCACTAAACTCCCAGTAAACTGAGCGAGTGCCTTCAGCATTCTTTCGCTGGATATTTCTCCGCTGCCGAATGCTTCCCGGAACATTCTTCTGTAAGCAGAATCTTTTTTTATCTTGATCATTACTGTATCCAGCTTTTCTCCCATCTCGTTTTCCGCGCTAAGGGGAAAAAGCGGTTGAACTTCCAGGTGGTTGATACCACCGCCCCAATGCCACTCCTTCATCCATGCAAGATTAATAAGGGCGGGCGCATTTCTTGTACTGAAGCTGTTATTGACACCATGGCTGAGGTCGTGATCATAAGTGGCAAATGCGGCAAATTGCTGGTGGCAGCTTGCACAGCTTACTTCGCCATCTTTACTTAACCTGCCATCATAGAATAATTTTTTTCCCAGTTGGAAACCTTCTTCCGTTAATTTATTTTTTGTAAAAATATTTGTAGGAGGTTTGGGAAAACCGGGTGGGATTTTAAAATCAATAGGAGTGGGGGCATACAGGTATTTACCTGCACCCATCAGTGCAAGTGATGAGATCACAAAGAAGAAAAAATATGAAATTACTCTAAGCTTCAATCCGTATTTTTTACAGAGAACATTCCTTCCAAATTTTCAGCGGCATCTTTGGCAGCATTGCCAATTGTAGTGATCATGGGTTGTTCACTGATTCTTATTTTGTTTTTCCCGTTCCAATAATTATCGAGGTTCACATTGATCACAATTTTATCAGCTCCTCTTTTTTTATCAGTGAAATATTTTTTATCAATGGGTATGAAAACTTTTCGCATGGTTTTGAATTCCCCTTTATAACCGCCGATATGCTGCTCCAAACGCTGCAAGTCAGCATTAGAGGAATCTGCTGTTCCTTCCAGCTTGAACATTACATATCCGGTATTCCATGTCCAGAACATATCATTCAGCGGATCCAGCGCACCGCTCTGCGCACCGCTGCAGTTTAAAATGCTGTCCACGCCCACCCAAAACTCAATTCCCGTTGTGGGCAATAAAGGCTTTTCAACTTTTATGGTTTGGTCCCCCGCCGCATTGATCAGAGAAACATTCTTATTTGGCTTCACCTTTTTGCCGGTAATAAAAGTGAGGTTGCTTATGTAATATTTTAATTTGCTCAGCTTGTATTTTTCACCGAAAGCTGTAGTGTAAGTACTGTCGTTAAGCACAATGCTTTTGCCGTTTGCCGTATGATCAAACTGTACTGATATAAAACTTTTCTTTTTCGCAATTGCCTTTTGGCCGAATGAAGAAGCGGCGGAAATGATACAAAAAAGGAAGAGTATAAATTTATTCATCTGCGGATAACTTTTTTCTGCCTTGTTTTATTCCGGAAGTTATTTTTTTCGCTTCAAGTCTTCTTTCTTTTACACCTTTCGGAACTTTCGTGGGCCGTCTTTTCTTGGGAATGATCAGTGCCTTTTTAATAAAGGCGATCATTTTTTCGGCTACTTCTTCTTTGTTTGCAAGTTGAGTGCGGTGGGCCTGACTTTTTACAAGCAAAAATCCGTCAGCGTTTATTTTATTAGCCAGTTTTTCTTTCAGCAGATTTTTTTCAGATTCGGTGACCGACTCCGACTTATCAATATGCCAATATCCTTCCACCATGGTTTCCACCTTGTTTACATTTTGCCCGCCCTTGCCGCCACTGCGTGCTGTTTTGTATTTTATTTCAGAGGAAATATCCGGTAACATGCTGATTCAAATTTAATCATAATTGATGCGAAATGCCGGCTGTAGCAGTATTAGTAAGGTTAATATTTCTGTAATACCGAAAAAACAAGCATTTTTGCAGGAAACCGTGCCGTTGGTATAGGGATGTCAGCCTGAGCTTGTCGAAGGCTATTTTCAGATTCGTATTCTGCAAATTCACTCTGACGGCCGTTTAATTAATCGTTTTTATGTTGCATAACATTTATGATTCACTTACAGACCGAAAGCGCCTTAACAGGAAATCGTTTGCAGTCCTTATTGATCCGGATAAAGTGAATGATGAAAGCATGAAAGAGTTGATCAATCTTTCTGCAGAAGCAAAGGTTGATTATTTTTTCGTAGGCGGCAGTCTTGTAATCTCAGGCTATCTGGATGCATGCGTACAATACATAAAATCGAATTCCGATATCCCTGTTATTCTTTTCCCGGGCAGCCCCGCGCAGGTGAGTAAATATGCCGATGCGCTTTTATATCTCAGCCTCATAAGCGGACGTAATCCTGAATTGCTAATCGGGCAGCATGTTGTCTCTGCGCCTGTTGTAAAGCAAAGCGGCCTTGAAATCATGCCTACAGGTTATATGGTTATTGACGGCGGTGCTCCTACAACTGTTTCTTACATCAGTAATGCTGCACCCCTTCCTTCAGACAAGAACGATATAGCCATGTGTACCGCCATGGCGGGAGAAATGCTGGGAATGAGGTTGATCTATATGGATGCCGGCAGCGGTGCCAAATATGCCATTTCCGAATCTATGATTCAAAAAGTTTCATCTTGTATTGATATTCCCCTGATCATTGGCGGCGGTATTACAACGCCGGAGAAAGCATATTTGAATTGCAAAGCAGGTGCTGATGTGATTGTTGTAGGTAATGCAATTGAAAAAGATGCAGGACTCATAAAGGAAATTGCAACTGCCATACACAGTGTGCCCGTAACCACAATTTAAAGTCTTCCTTATTTCATTTTCTCTACTCTCGTTGGCGTATCCTTACCGCTAATGATCGTTTTACTGCTCAGTGCTACAGCTTTAATTACTTCTGTCATATTCTCCATATCAAGGGTTGATACTTCATCCGATTGTTTGTGGTAATTAGGCTCAATATCCATTTTAGAGGTCGATATTGTATGTGCAGGAACGCCTAATGCAGCCAGGGTGGCATTATCGCTTCGGTAAAACAAATTCTGAGCAGGATAAGGATCAGGCTCAAAACTGAATTTACTTCCTTCAAGATTTTTTTGGAGAATCTTGCCGAGATCTGAGCGATCAAACCCGGTGATATAGGCGTTGTTCTTCCCCTGCTTACTTTCAGTACCGATCATTTCCAAATTAAACATGGCCACTGTCTTCTCTGTATTTATTTGCTTGGAAAAATACTGCGAACCATATCCGCCGATCTCTTCTGCAGTGAATGCAACGAATACTAATGTGCGGTTATTGTTCTTCAGCTTAGAAAAATAATTTGCCAGCATGATCACGCCTGTTGTTCCTGCCGCATCATCATTTGCGCCATTGTATATGGAGTCGCCTGCAGCATTTGCTTTGCCGATACCTATATGATCATAATGAGCAGAGAATATTACCATTTCATCTTTCATATCCTTACCCGGTAATATACCTACAACATTGGTAAGTTTCATTTCGGAAACCTTATGCCTGATCTCAAAATTATATATAGCAGGTTCAGCATCATTTAAAACGAAAACAACCGAATGATTTGTTTTAGGTCCGTCTCTTTTAAAGCGTTTGAGTTTACTAAAGTCTTTTGAAAAAAAGCGGTTTACAAAAACAACAGTATTTTTCTTTTCTTTTAATATTTCACCGGCGCGGGTCAGCAGATTCTCAGTATTGCTGATGGTAATTTTTGAATAATCGGAGGTTTCATTAAATTTCAGGATTGAATCCGTTGTGATCGCGATTATATCTGAAGGATCAATATTTATGGCATCGGCATTACCAACGGCCGAAATAAATTTGGTGCGAATGTTTGTAAATGTTTGTTTAAAACTTTGCAATCCCGGTAAGAATGTAAGTCCTGACTTTTTAAATTCTGCTGCTATAAAGTCGGCTGCAAGGTCTATCTCGGGTGAACCTGTTTTGCGTCCCCTCATTTCATCAGAGGCTAAGAAACTTTCAATTCGCAATGCCTCTGCCGCAGTGATCAGTTTATCTGTATTTTGCGCAAATGCAGAGATTGCTAAAAACGAGAAAATGAATGTGAAATAAATTTTATTCATAAAATTTTTTGATGGATATAATTCAGTTATAAACTTTCGGAGATAAGAATTATTAATTATTCATTGCTGAATTATCAATTATTAAAGGCTCATCATCTCCTTAAATTTCACGGCCTGCCTTCTGCTTACCTCTATCTTTTCACCGCCTTTCAAGTCCAGCAACAATCCACCGTTAAAGAAAGGCTCCACTTTATCTATCATGCGCAGGTTTATGATATGTTTGCGATTGGCTCTGAAGAAAACTTTATCGTCCAGCCTCTCTTCCAGGGAATTGAGCGACTTTAAAATAAGGGGCTTATTAGTGCCGAAGAAAACCTTTGCATAATTCCCCACACTTTCAAATAAGCGTACCTCAGATAATTTTACGAACCAGCATCTTTCCCCATCTTTCACAAATACCTGGTCGTTTTCGCCAAGCATGCCGCGGTGAACATGAGCCCCGGCTGCACCCGCTTCTTTTTCCTCTGCCATTTCCAGTTTGTGCAATGCATCTGCCAGCCTTTTCGGTTCCACGGGCTTCATTAAATAATCAAGCGCATTTACTTCAAAAGCTTTTAAGGCAAATTCATCATAGGCCGTAGTGAAAATTACATGAGGTGCCCTGTCCAGTTCCTGTAAAAGATCAAATCCCGTTTTACCCGGCATTTGGATATCTAAGAAAATAAGGTCAGGCATAAGGCTTTCTATTTTTTCAAGGCCTTCTTTAGCATTTGCAGCCTCACCAATTACATCTATTTCCGGAAAATCTGCAAGTAATTTTTTCAGTTCATTTCTTGCAAGGCGTTCATCATCGATGATTAGTGCGGTGTGCATTGGTGTTGATTTATGTTTTATAAAATTTCTCCTATGGGCATGATGATCTTGGACTGGACAATATCACCTGTGATCTCTTCTATTTCAAAATGTGCTTTATTCTGGTAAAGAAGATTTAACCTGTCCTGAGTGCTCTTCAGGCCAAAACCTGCCGTACCGTTGGTTTTTAGCGAACCGAGGTTTCCGGTATTCTGCACGATGAGTTCATGATGATTATCCTTAAAATAAGAGCAAATGCGAATAAGGCCCCCGTTCATATCCCTGCTGATGCCGTGCTTTATTGCATTCTCTACCAGCGTTTGCAGCATCATAGGCGGGATCGGCTGGTTGAGCGTATCCTCATCTATGCGGAGGTCTATCTTCAACCGTTCTTCAAACCGCATATGTTCAAGGGCGAGATAATCCCTTACAATATCGAGTTCCTGATGCAGCGGAACGGTTTCCAGGGTTTCAGCTTTAAGGCTGCTGCGCAAAATATTGCTGAGCTCCGTTATAGCTGTTCGGGCGCGGGTAGGATTCTCATCTACCAATGCCCGGATGCTGTTGAGTGCATTAAAAATAAAATGCGGGTTAATATGTGATTTGATCGTTTTTAATTCAAGTGATTTTACCAATCCTTCTAGCCTGAATTTATCAATTTGATCCTTCCTGTTCCTGTCTACATAATGCCACACAAGGTAGATCAGCAGCCACATGGAAGTGAGTATTACATTAAATACAAAACCCCAGAAATACCTGCCTTTGCGTTGTTCCTCAAACTGCCAGTTACCTGCCTTGTTCCTAAACCATCCCGTGCTCTTTTTTATTTTAAGTGCACTCACATATTTTGTCGAATCAAGTACACCGTTTTTTTCATAGAGATAATAATCGGTATTTGCTACATTCATTTCCCTCTCCATTAATGCGGCTCTTTCACGTCGCTCATTGATCTCATATTTTTCGAAAGAAAGCCCGGGAAGTTCCGTAGTATATTTCGAACCGTAAAAAGATACCGTAGTCATCAAAGCAACGCCTGCAAGGAACATCAGGAAGATCTTATCAGGTGTAAAACGCTGCCAGTTTAATTTTTTCAGAACATAGCGGAATGCATGGGTGACAAGGATAAACCAGAAAATATCTGAGAATAAAGCAAAAAAGAAGAGATTTCGCTTCGTTTCGGGGTTTAAAAAGGCTTCAGGGGCATATTGATAAGCAATAAAAAGTTGAAGTGTGACCCAGCCTCCCCAGCCTATCGCCTGGCATATCCAGTATTTTGCAGTAGTACTCATACGCGACAAATTTATAGTTTGATCCTCATATCAGCGTTTTCTCTTTTATTACCGGTAAATAAGGAGGTTGAAAGGCTGTCCGGGCATTTCGTTATTTTTACACATGGCCAATCCTAATTTAAATACAGAATCAGATAAACTCAGCAGTGCGGAAAAGGAGTTTGAAAATAATATCAGGCCAACCGAAATATCAGATTTTTCCGGGCAACCCCAAACAATTGATAACCTGCGCATCTTTATAAAAGCGGCGAAGCTTCGGGGAGAAGCTTTGGATCATATTTTATTTCATGGTCCGCCGGGTTTAGGGAAAACGACCCTAAGCCGGATCGTGGCTAATGAACTCAATGTAAATATCAAAGAAACTAGCGGGCCGGTGATTGAAAAGCCCGGGGATCTGGCAGGATTGCTTACCAATCTGGAAACAAATGATGTGCTTTTTATTGACGAGATCCATCGGTTGAGCACCGTTGTGGAAGAATATCTCTACGCGGCCATGGAAGACTATCGCATAGATATCATGATAGATACCGGGCCTGCGGCACGAAGCATACAGATAGATATAAATCCGTTTACCCTTATCGGCGCTACGACTCGAAGTGGTTTGCTTACTGCACCGCTCCTGTCCCGTTTCGGCATAAAAAGCCGGTTGGAATATTATGATGCGGCTACCTTAAAAAATATCATTCTGCGCAGCTCCGGTATTTTAAAAACGAAAATAACAAGTGATGCTGCCGGAGAAATTGCCCGCCGCAGCAGGGGAACACCGCGTATAGCAAATGGCTTACTGCGCCGAGTTCGGGACTTTGCCCAGGTTATAGGAACGGGTGTTATAGATATGGATATTACCGAACATGCTCTCCGTGCACTAAATGTAGATGCTTATGGTTTGGATGAAATGGATAACAAAATTTTGAGTACGATCATAGAAAAATTCAAAGGGGGGCCTGTGGGAATTACTACAATAGCAACGGCCGTAGGTGAAGAAACCGGAACAATAGAAGAAGTGTATGAACCCTTCCTGATACAGGAAGGTTTTATTATGCGAACCGCAAGAGGCAGGGAGGTTACGGAAAAAGCGTATAAACATTTAGGGAAAACGCCCCGGAGAAATATGGGAGAAGGGATGTTGTTTAATCCTGATGAAGAAAGATGATCAACAAAAAAGGCTTCAAATATTTGAAGCCTTTTTTGTTGATTAAAATATTTTTATTCGGTTTCCACCAGCCTGAAACCATTTCCGTGAATATTTACGATTTCCAGTTTCGGATCTTCCTTTAAATATTTACGAAGCTTAGCAATATATACATCCATGCTGCGGCCATTAAAGTAAGTATCGCTGCCCCATATTTTTTTCAAAGCTGCTTCTCTCGGCAAAAGATCATTTTTATATTCACTCAGCATTTTAAGCAACTCGTTTTCTTTAGGGGAAAGTGTTTGTGTTTTGCCGTTTACCACCAATTCCCTTAAGCGCGGGTTGAAATGGTATTTGCCCAGATCAAACTCTGCGTTGGCCTCTTCCCGGTGCAATTCTTCATTACGCTTAAGAATAGCTTTTATTTTATGCAGGAGTACCTCGCTGTCAAAAGGCTTAGTAATATAATCATCGGCACCCAGTTTATATCCCTGAATAATATCTTCCTTCATCGTTTTTGCGCTAAGGAAAAATAAAGGCATGTCAGGATTAATATCCCGGATTTCTTCAGCGACTGTAAAACCATCCATATTTGGCATCATAACATCCAAGAGGCAGATGTCGAATTTCTCCCGCTGAAAAGCAGCAAGGCCCAAACGGCCGTCTCTTTCAAGTATTACATCATAGTCGTTGAGCTCAAGATAATTTTTAAGGACCATCCCCAAATTTGCATCATCCTCACAAAGTAAAATTTTAGGTTTAGTTGCTTCCATTAGTTATGTTTTTTTGAATATTATTTGCGTTCTACACCGCTAATATAATGCCTAATTTTTTATTGTCCTATTCCGGACATATGCCTTATCCGTGAGCGTTTTAAGAAAACTGATGATATCTGCTTGTTCACGGGCTGTAAGTTTCAAACCCTTATTAAATAAAGGATCAATGTTTTCCTGGTGGGGGAAAAAGCCTTTGGGTTCATTATAATAATGCAAAACTTCCTCCAGGGTCAAAAAAATTCCGTTATGCATATAAGGCCCTGTTACAGCAACATTTCTCAGGCCCGGGACTTTAAATTTTCCGATATCCCCGGTTTGTTTTGTTATGGCCGAGCGGCCGCTGTCCGTTAGAAAATTCCCGTTAAACAGGCCGATATTTCTGAATTCATCGCCGGTAAAATCTTCTCCGAAATGGCAATCAAAACATTTTGCTTTTCTGCCGGTAAATAATTGCCTGCCTCTTTCTTCAGCAGCAGATAATTTCGATTTGTTATTTGCCCAATCATCAAATTTACTGTCTACTGTTTCCAGGGTTTGTTCAAAAGCTGCCAGTGCTGCGGAAAGATTTTCAACAGTAGGCTTTTGTTTAAAAACCTGTAAGAATAACTTTCTGTAAACTTTGCTTTCGTTCAACCTTTTCACTGCTTCAATTATCGGTAACCCCATTTCGTCAGGGTTAGCTATTGGCATCAGTGCCTGTGCTTCCAGAGAAGATGCCCTGCCATCCCAGAAAAAAAGGGGCCTGTTCTTCATGTTCAAAACAGACGGAACATTGCGATTGGTTTCTTTTCCGTGTATTCCGATGCTTAAGGCAAGGGTGTCTGCAAAGGCAAAGTCAGGCTTATGGCAACTCGCACAACTTACCGAGGAATCAAGCGATAACATTTTTTCATTAAAAAGTCTTTTGCCCAACGATACTTTCGAAGCAGCGAAATTATCGGTACGAATAAAACCAAAACTGCTGATAAGTATAACAGTAACAGCAACCGAAAATATGCACAAGATCAATTTCATCTGCCCAAAATTACATTCTCTTTTTTAGAGTACATTCACAGAAAATAATTTTATGCAGGATAAAGCAGGGTTTACTGAGATAATTAATAAAGGGTACCAATTTAAGGGTGAAGCGGTTCAGATCGGCGCTGCAATCTTGGATGGTGAAGTACTTCCTGAGGCTAAAATATTTTTACCGCTCAGAACAATGAACCGGCATGGCCTTATAGCGGGTGCAACGGGTACCGGCAAAACAAAGACCCTGCAGATGATCAGTGAATACCTGAGCGATGGCAGTGTCCCCGTTTTACTATTGGATATCAAAGGAGATCTGAGTGGTATTGCTGCAGCAGGGACAGCAAATGAGAAAGTGACAGAGCGTTATCAAAAATTACAATTGGCATACAAACCGGCGCAATATCCTGCAGAGCTTTTATCGCTAACAGGGAAGAATGGGGTGAAGCTCAGGGCCACGGTAAGCGAATTCGGTCCTGTATTGCTTAGTAAAATACTGAACCTCAATGATACGCAGGGGGGAGTTATCGCCCTTATTTTTAAATATTGTGATGATAATAAATTGCCTCTGCTAAACCTTAAAGATTTTATTAAAATACTTCAGTATATCGGCGATGAGGGTAAAGGAGATATTGAAAAATTGTACGGTAAAATTTCAACTACTACGACGGGTACCATTTTAAGAAAGGTGATAGAATTACAGCAACAGGGGGCAGATGTTTTTTTCGGCGAGAAAAGTTTTGAGGTCGATGATCTTTTTCGCATGAACGATAAAGGACAGGGCATGATAAATATTCTGCGTGTGATGGATATCCCTGACAGGCCTAAATTATTTTCCACTTTCATGCTGCAGATGCTGGATGAATTATATGCATCATCGCCGGAAGAAGGCGATCTTGATAAACCAA
>JBGTJG010000152.1:0-2021 GCA_041745235.1 Ferruginibacter sp.
GAATAAATCAGATCAGTAAAAACACCGGGATTTTCCGGATTAGCCAAAGGGATAGTGACGGTTGAGGTGTTCCCGGAAAATAATGCCTGTGGGTTTTTACCGTATATCGGACCACCGTTTTTAATTGCGTTTTTTTCTGAAATATAAATCTTTGCCAGATCTGATAGATTTTCTGCAGCAGATCGGCGGGCAGCATTGCTTAACGAATTATTATTGGACACACCTATATATAAGACAGAAGATAAAATGAGGAGGCAGACAGCCATAGAAGGCCATTTCCTATCCGGATGCATATTGTTATATATGCCATACCAAACCTTCCGTGAAGGCACCATCAGAAAATCATCTGTAGTGTCTCTCAGAAACTGCTCGAAATTATTTTTATAAATTTTATCTTCCATTATTAAAACCTGCATTAATTGTCTTCCGGTACATGCTATTATCTACCCGAAGCTGATTTACCGTAATTGTTTTTATATTGTGACCTGTCCATGATATCTTTTTTAACCAGGATATCCTCCAGCATTGCTTTTGCGCGGGTATACTGGCTCCTGCTCGTACTTTCTTCAATATCCAACATAGTGCCTATTTCCTTATGCGAATAGCCTTCAATGGCGTATAGGTTCAGAACGGTTTTATAGCCCAGCGGAAGCAATCTTATACATTCTACCACTTGCTTTGCCTGTATGATGCCCGGCACCATGTCATCTTTTGTGTGCATGCCATGGGCGTGAATAAGATCTACTGAGTCAGCAAACTTTTTATTTTTCTTGAGGATATTGATACAGGTATGAACGATAATACGACGGATCCATCCTTCAAGCGCTCCTTCATTTCTGTACTGGTGAAGCTGTGTAAATATTTTAATGAATCCTTCCTGCAACATATCCTCAGCATCTTCCCTGCTTTTGGCAAAGCGGTAACAAACACCAAGCATTCGCGGACTGAAGCGATTATAGAACGCCTCCTGTGCTGCAGCATTGTTTCTGATGGTTCCGGCAAGCATTTGCTCTTCGGTCATAAGTGTTGGTTTTTTTACCGTATAAATATAGACAATATTGTTGGTAAAATTGCTGCATATGGGGATAAGCGCCCTTCAGTGCGAGGATACCACTTATACCATTGATCAGATCAATACCTGCCCCGTCATAGCAGAAGGGATAGAAATATTCATCATTTTGAGGATGGTAGGAGCCACATCACCGAGTTTGCCGGGTGTTATTGAACCTTTCCATTGATTGTCAATGATAAAGAAGGGCACGGGGTTAGTAGTATGAGCCGTATTCGGAGAGCCGTCTTCGTTTATTTCATAATCTGCATTACCATGATCTGCGAGCAAAAAGACTGCATAATCTTTTTCAAGTGCTTTTGTTACAACCTGCCGTACACTTTCATCTACAGTTTCCACCGCTTTTATAACGGCATCCCAGACCCCCGTATGGCCCACCATATCTGCATTGGCAAAATTGAGGCATATAAAATCAGGTGAATTTTTTTCTATTTCAGTAACCACGGCATGAGTTACATCAGCTGCGCTCATTTCCGGTTGGAGGTCGTAAGTAGCCACTTTGGGTGAAGGGATCATAATTCTTTTTTCACCTTGAAATGGCTCTTCCCTGCCTCCGCTGAAGAAAAAACTTACGTGAGGGTATTTTTCCGTTTCTGCAATGCGCAGCTGTGTCTTTCCTGCAGCTGACAGTATACAACCTATTGTATCTTCCAGATTGTCTTTATCATACATGACTGCTACATTATCAAAAGTATCATCGTAAGACGTCATGGTGGTATAATGAAGCTGCAGCTTTTTCATGCCAAAAAGTACCATATCTTCCTGACAAAGCACTTCCGTAATTTCCCGGCACCTGTCAGTGCGAAAATTGAAACACAATACCGCATCACCTTCTTTTATTTTTGTATCTCCTGCATCCTTGTTTATCAACGGAAGAATAAATTCATCCGTAATTTCATTGGCATAAGAATGTTGAATTGATGCTGTAATATCAGCGGTAAATTCACCGGAA
>JBGTJG010000153.1:0-5803 GCA_041745235.1 Ferruginibacter sp.
TGAGCCGGTAAAACTCCCGGATACACTTGTATTAGCCGGGGTAAGCATAAGAGCGGTAGGAGCCGCAGGTGTGGTGCAGGGTGCAAGTGCCGGTGTACTTACACTTCCGGTAAGCGGGTTTGCCTGCATATAATTGGGCCCGCCGCTGCAGTCCTGGTCATTTATGGCAAATACAAAATAATAGTAGGTAGTGGACGGAGATATACCGTTGTCTGTAAATGTCCCGTCGTTTGAAGAGGAGACTACGGTGCCGTTACCACCGCCGATAACCTGGCCGTTCGTATATATATCACCATCAGCGGGCAATACAGATAAAACATTCGAAGTGCTTCGTACAATAAGGTAATTTTCAATTGCAGTAGGTGCCGGTGCTAAATCAAACGTTCCTGTGACTGTGGTAGCTGTAGCAGACAGGATAAGATTTGTCGGTTGTGTTGTCGGTTCATCACATGGTGCTGCAGGTGTACCGATAAAAATATTATCCAGGCCTATTCCGGAATTATTACCCGCCTGAGAGCCCCTCGATGTGATCCATCTTAATTGAACTTCAGGATTCCCTTCAGCTGCAGCCGGAAGTGTAAAAGAGTAACTGTCTGTATCTGTAGGGCCGTCTGTATCACCGCCGTTTGTGCTTGTAGAATTATAAATTGCTGCAGAACCCGCAATGGTTGTAAATGTTCCTGCGTTTCCGATCCTGTATTGGAGTGCGATTCCGATATCCCGGGGATTCGCTATAGTAAGGGTAAGTGTATAAGATATTGCAATGTTTGTTTGTGCAGTTGTATTAATTGCTAAAGCGGCCTGAGTGGAACCGTTAGTACCATTCCCTGATGTAAGGATCGAGAGCCGTCCATTTCCTGAAACAGCATGGCCGTATTGGCCCGCAGCAGTGGTAGGTGCGGTGGCAAAAAGGGATGTTCCTGCTACATCAGCACCTGCGTCGCTTACTTCTGCTGCTGCAATGCTCGCATACGGCCTTGTACCGCTACCGGTCCATGCCACCATTCCTGTAAAAGGCGGAGTGAAATTAGCAGTTCCGAAATCAATGGAAACGGGTAAGGTCTGAATAGTTGGATTTGTCTGAGAAAAAGAAGGAAAAACAAAAAAGAATGAAAAAACAAACAAGTAAATTTTTGTCATCGGGCGGGATTATAGTATAAGCGCTAAAGTTACAAAATGTATGCGTTAAGGTAATCTTAAGGTATCAATAAAATGCCCGTCAACCAACGATTGACGGGCTATAAATTTCAAAATCGAATCTTATGATTTTGCCAGACCATTGATCTTTTTAGCAAGCTTGCTTTTAAGATTGGATGCTTTGTTTTTATGGATCGTGCCTCTTTGTGCAAGCTTATCAATCATAGATGCAACAGACGGTAATTTATCGGTAGCAGCAGTTTTCTCATCAATTGCCCTGATATCACGGATAGCGTTACGGGTAGTTTTACCGTAATAACGATTACGCTCATTGCGCTTTGTGCTCTGTCTTACGTCTTTTTTAGTAGCTGAATGGTTTGCCATTAATTCTTATTTTTGGGCTGCAAAGATAGGATTATATTTTCAATTGTGAGCAGTATTCCCGGAAATTCCCGGATATTGTTTCAGCAGGTTGCAGTTTAAAGTCACCCGGCTTCGGTTTCCACTGCAAATATCCGATATTTGCACCCAAATTTGACCTTTTCCCGCACATAAACTGTTATTTAGCTGATGAAGGATTTCCAATATATTACTAATGCCCACCCTTCTTATATAGAAAATATCTACGCAGATTTTATAAAAGACCCTCAAAGTGTAGACCCCGATATGAAGAAATTTTTTGAAGGGTTCGATTTTGCTGTAAGCAACGGTGCTTCTGTAAACGGTAAAGGACCATCAGCCAACGGCGCTTCCATTACTGATCTTGATAAGGAATTTGCAGTACGCCGGCTTATTCAGGCTTACCGAAAAAAAGGCCACCTTATTGCTAAAACAAATCCGATTCGGGAACGGAAGAACAGGCTTGCGAACCTTGAATTAAAAGATTTTGACCTTTCTGAAGCTGATCTTCAATCAGAATTTGAGGCTGGGAAATTCGTAAAACTCGGAAAAACGACCTTGCAAAATATCGTTGATCATTTAAAAAGGTCTTACACAAATCATGTCGGTTTAGAATTCAGTGCGCTTAATGACATGAAGAAAATTGAATGGCTGGCAAATGAGATAGAATCACGTTTTCACACCCCTGTCCCCCTTCCGCAAAAAAAACGCATCCTTCAAAAACTCAATGAAGGCGTGATGTTTGAAAAATTCCTTCATACCAAATACATAGGTCAAAAGCGATTCAGTCTGGAAGGTGGTGAAAGTACCATTGCTGCCTTGGATGCCATAATAAATACCGCTGCAGAAACTGATGTGAAGGAAGTGATGATAGGAATGGCCCACCGTGGCCGGCTTAATGTGCTGGCAAATGTGCTCGGCAAAACATACGAACAGATCTTTACGGAGTTTGAAGGAACTGCCACACCGGATACTACCATGGGGAGTGGCGATGTAAAATATCATCTCGGTTTCAGCAGTGAAGTAGAAACAGCCGGCGGTAAAAAGATCCATTTAAAACTTTGTCCGAACCCCTCTCATCTGGAAGCAGTAGATCCTTTAGTGATTGGATATGTGCGCAGCAAAGCAGATGTTTTATACGACAGCGATTTCGATAAGATACTCCCTATCCTTATACACGGTGATGCATCTGTAGCGGGGCAGGGTGTAATTTATGAAGTGTTGCAAATGAGCGGTCTGGACGGCTATTACACCGGTGGTACTATTCATTTTGTGATCAACAACCAGATCGGATTTACTACAGATTTTGATGATGCCCGCAGTACAGATTATTGTACTTCCATAGCTGCCATGGTTCAGGCACCGGTACTCCATGTAAACGGAGATGATCCTGAAGCAGTTGTAAAGGTTTCTGAAATAGCCATGCGCTACCGACAGGAATTCAACAGCGATATATTTATTGATATGGTTTGCTTTCGCAGGCACGGACATAATGAAGGAGACGAACCGAAGTTTACCCAGCCCGGCATGTACAAGCTTATAGACAAGCATATGAATGCACGTGAGGTATATACACAATACCTGATGGAGAACGGTGAGCCGGATGCGAAGAATCTTGCAAAAGAAATGGAGCAAAAATTCCTGGCTGAGCTGCAGGAAAGACTCGATGAAGTAAAACAAAATCCGCTGCCGTATACCTATCAGAAACCGGAAGAATGGTGGCAAAAACTTAGGAAAGCCACTGCGGAAGATTTTAACACCTCGCCGGTTACAGCAATTACAGAAGCAGCCGTAAAAGAACTTTTTAACGGATTAATGAAATGGCCGCCGGAATTTAAGCCACTGAAGAAAGTAGAGAAGCTTGTTGCGGATAAAATGAAGCTGTTCAATGATTCCCAAAAAATAGATTGGGCCACCGCAGAGCTTATGGCATACGCCAGCCTTCTTACCGAAGGAAAGGACGTTCGCATGAGCGGGCAGGATATTAAACGCGGCACGTTCAGTCACAGGCATGCTGTTATTTATGATGAAAATACAAATGAGGAATACAACAGGCTGAATCATTTTACTGAAAAGCAAACACCTTTCCGCATATACAATTCTTTGTTGAGTGAGTATGCAGTACTGGGTTTTGAGTATGGTTATTCCATGGCCAACCCTAATGCACTTGTCTTATGGGAAGCACAGTTCGGTGATTTTGTAAACGGTGCTCAAATTATTATAGACCAGTTTATTTCGGCGGCAGAAACGAAATGGCAGCGCATGAACGGTGTGGTAATGTTACTCCCGCACGGGTATGAAGGGCAGGGGCCGGAGCACAGCAGTGCACGCATGGAGCGTTTTCTGCAGCAATGCGCAGAGCTCAATATGGTGATTACAAACATTACCACAGCAGCAAACTTTTTTCATATGCTGCGCCGCCAGATGGCTTGGCCTTTCAGGAAGCCGCTGGTGAATTTTTCGCCAAAAGCAAATCTGCGGCTGCCGGCTTCTTACAGTTCTGTGTCTGCATTTACCCAAGGCGGATTTACAGAAGTGTATGATGATGCAACGATCACAGATCAAACTAAAATAAAGAAGGTCATCATGTGCAGCGGTAAAATTTATTTTGACCTTGCAGAGAAAAGGGAAAACCGTGAAGGCGTTGCAATCATACGCCTGGAACAATTATATCCTCTCCCGCAAAATCAATTGGATGAGTTGTATAAAAAATACAGCAAAGCGATCTGGTACTGGGTTCAGGAAGAGCCGCAGAATATGGGTGCAGCATCTTATTTAAAAATGAATTTGGAGAATATTAATTTTCACATCATCAGCAGGAAGGCGAGTGCTTCTACTGCGTCCGGCTATTCTAAAATTCATGCTAAAGAACAAAGCGAAATTTTAGATACCGCATTCAGCATTTAGACATAAAATCATCGACTATATCGTTTAACTCACAAGGCAGATAAAGGATCATTGAATTAATAACTCAGGACCTCAACAATTTTGCCGCTTATTACAATTACATAACATGTTTAATTCTCTCAGTGAAAAATTAGAAGGCGCTTTTAAAAACATAAAAGGTGAAGGCCGTATCAGTGAACTCAATATTGCTAACACAGTTAAAGAGATTCGCCGTGCCTTGGTAGATGCCGATGTGAATTATAAAATAGCAAAAGAATTTACCGATAAGGTGAAAGATAAAGCTATGGGCGAAAAGGTATTGCTTGCAGTGAACCCCGGACAGCAGATGGTAAAAATTGTACAGGATGAGCTTACTGCGCTTATGGGCGGTACTGAAAGTGAATTTAATGTAAACGGAAACCCCGCCATTATTCTTATTGCCGGTTTGCAGGGTTCGGGTAAAACTACATTCAGTGGTAAGCTTGCGAGTTACCTTAAAACAAAAAAAGGTAAATCACCGTTACTGGTAGCAGCAGATATTTATCGCCCCGCGGCAATTGATCAGTTAGAAGTATTGGGGGGGCAGATTGGAGTAGATGTCTACAGCGAAAGAGAAAATAAAGATGCGGTTTCGATAGCACAGAATGCCATAAAAGAAGCCCGTTCCAAGAATAAAAATGTTATCATAATAGATACCGCCGGCCGTTTGGCAGTAGATGAACTGATGATGACTGAAGTTGCAAATCTAAAATCTGCAATAAACCCGCAGGAGATATTATTTGTTGTGGATAGTATGACGGGACAGGATGCGGTAAATACAGCTGCAGCCTTTAACGAGCGTCTGGATTTTACCGGTGTTGTACTTACAAAAATGGACGGCGATACCCGCGGCGGTGCGGCATTATCTATCCAATACACAGTAAACAAGCCTATCAAGTTTACAAGCAGCGGCGAAAAATTAGATACGCTCGATGTGTTTTATCCGGAGAGGATGGCTCAGCGGATCCTGGGCATGGGAGATATCGTGAGTCTTGTAGAAAAAGCACAGGAACAATTTGATGAGGCAGAAGCTGCTAAATTGGAAAAAAGGATACGCAAAAACCAGTTTGATTTTGAAGATTTTAAGACACAGCTTGGCCAGATCAAAAAGATGGGCAACATTAAGGATCTTATGGGGATGATTCCGGGAGTAGGGAAGCAGATAAAGGATGTTGACATAAATGATGATTCATTCAAGGCAATTGAAGCAATGATCAATTCTATGACGGTCTTAGAACGCCGCAATCCGGATATCATTAATCCTGCCCGTAAGGCAAGGATTGCAAAAGGCAGCGGAAAAGATATTCAGGATCTTAATGCCTTTCTGAAACAATTTGAACAA